>CAZJUL010000145.1:880-7283 GCA_964549095.1 uncultured Elusimicrobiaceae bacterium | reverse complement strand
AGCCTGGTGGTCTTCGGCAACGCCTATCACGGTGAAGGTTATGTCCTTCAGGCGTATTTCGCTGTTTATCGCCGGTTCCGAGCCGAATAGCTTTGCGGCCAGCGTACGGTTTATTACCGCCACGCGCGCCCGGCTTGCGTTTTCGGCCGGGGTGAAGAACCGTCCCTCCAGCTTGCGGTTCTCAAAAATATTTTTTTTGGCCTTCTGCGCCTCCAGCGTGAACCCTTCGCGGCTTTGGACGCTGGCATTAACATGAGTATTGCCGGCCGAGGCCTGAGCGTTGCCCACAACTATAGGGGTGATCTTTTCCGCCAGCGGCACTCCGGACTTTATGGCTTCCAGGTCTCCGTAGTTAAGCGGGAGGCGCGGCTTCATGTGTTCATGCCTGGGGGTTACCCAAACTTTTTTCGCGTCGTCCTCGGTGGCGCCGCTCAGGAGGCTTTTCATGAAGCCTTCGCTTATGGTCATCAGCGAGATGATGGCGCCCACGCCGATGAAGATGCCCAGGATGGTAAGCGCGCTGCGCATCTTGTGGCTCCAGATGGCCTTGAAGGCCACGCTGAACTGCTCGGCTATTTCGGACGGGGTGAAGCCGAGCCGCGCGTGGGGGAGAGACGCGGCGCGCGTTTTCGGGGCGGCCGCGGCCCCGGGGGCGGGCGCGCGCGTTTCGTCGGAGACTATCTCGCCGTCCCTCAGGCGCACCACTCTCCGGGTCTGCGCGGAAACCTCCTCGTCGTGCGTGACTATCACCACGGTAAGCCCGCGGTCGTTGAGACCCGTTATGGCCCTCATCACCTCTTCCCGCGACTTTGCGTCCAGGTTGCCGGTGGGTTCGTCGGCCAGCACTATCAGCGGGTCGTTCACCAGGGCGCGGGCTATGGCCACGCGCTGGCATTGCCCGCCGGAAAGTTCGTTGGGCTTGTGCTTCACCCGGTCGGAGAGCCCGACCAGGGCCAGGCAGTCCAGCGCTTTTTTCGCGTCGGCGCCCAGCCCGCTGTAGACCATCGGCAGCATCACGTTGTCCTTGGCCGAGGTCCTTTTCAGCAGGTGGAACATCTGGAAGATGAAGCCCACCATCAGGCTGCGTATGGCGGCCAGCTGGCCTTCGGGCAGGGTGGCCGTGGGGTGGCCGGCGAAATAGTACTCCCCGGCGTCGGGCCGGTCCAGGAAGCCCATTATATGCAGCAGCGTGGATTTCCCGGAGCCGGACGGCCCGACAAGAGAAACCAGTTCCCCGGCGCCTATCCGGATGGACACGTTCTTCAGCGCCTCCACTTTGAACGAGCCGGTGGCGTAGGTCTTGGAAACCCCGCGTATGTCTATCAATGGTTCCATTTTTATGCCGGCGTTCCGGCTCAGTGGAAGAACCGGTTGCTCTCTTTGGCTATCCCGGTGGAATAGTAAACGGTGTCGTTCTCGGCCAGGCCCGAGACTATCTCGATGGTTTTTTCGTTGGTGGCGCCCGTCTCGACTTTCTTCTCCGTCACTTTCTTGTCCTTCTCTTCCTTCAGCGTGACGAAGGATTCGCCGTCCTTGTAGGTGATGGCTTTTTTGGGCAGGTAAAGGGCCTTCGACTTCACGTTGATGGTGACGCGCACGTCGGCCGTCATCCCGGAGCGCAGCACCGGGATTGTCCGGACGGGCAGGATCTTCACCTCGTAGACGGTGACGCCTTCCTTGAGGGTGGATTCGCGCGCGATGGAAAGCACGTTGCCTTCGTGCTTATCCTTGGGGAAGGAATCCAGGTAGAACTCGGCTTTCTGCCCTTCCTTCACGCTGCCGATGTCGGTCTCGTCCACATAGGTCTTTATGATGAGGCGGTCGGAAAGGATGGCGATCTCCTTCGCCGCGCTGACGGACTGCCCCGGCTCCACGGCGCGCTTGATTATCATGCCGTCGATAGGGGAGACCACGGGCGTGAGGTTATACGCTTCTTCGACCATCTTCTTCTCCGCCGGGCTGGAATCGTTCATCTTGAGGGAATCCAGCAGCGCGGTGCGCTCGCTGGAGCTTATCCAGGCCAGTATCTGTCCCTTCTTCGCCAGGTCGCCTTCGCGGAACAGCACTTCCTCGGCCCGGCCGCTTACAGAGGGCGTAACCAGCACGCGGTTTTCCGGCTCCACCGCGCCTATGGCCTGCACCTTTATGACGAACTGCCCCCTGGCGACTTTTACCGGCGACAGCTCTTCCAGCTTTTTCAGCTCTTTCTTGGCCTTGTTCTGTTTGTAGGCCAGCCAGCCGCCGCCGGCCAGCAGCAGTATGAGGACGCCGAAGATGAATCTTTTCTTTTTGTAAAACGGTCTTTTCATATCATTCTCCGAGGGCCCGGAGGAAAGCGGCGTGGGCCGCCGCGAGGTTCCGCCTGGCCGACAAAAGCTGGTTTTCCGCGCCGATGAACTGCTCTTCCACGTTCCGCCATTCGAAATAGGAGGCCTGCCCGGCCAGATACTGCTTGCGCAGCAGCCAGGCGCGGGCGTTGGCCGCCTCCAGCGAGCTCTGTACCACGTCCAGGTACGACCAGGCCTGCCGCAGGGACAGGAAGGCGTCCTCGGCGTTCAGGTAGACCTCGTCGGCGGTGTCCTTCAGCGAGGCTTCGGCGCGGGCCTTGTCGGCCCGGGCGGAGTCCAGGTTCGCGGAAAGCTTGCCGCCTGTGAAAAGGGGCAGGGAAAGGCTTCCGCCCGCCGACCAGCTTTTGGTCTTATCCGGCCAGTCGGAACCGGACCAGCCGTAGCGGCCCGAGGCGCTGGCCTCCGGCAGGAAAGCGCTCTTGGAACTGTCTACCGCGGCCTGGCCGGCCTGGAGCGCGGCGCGCGCGGAGCGGAGCGAAGGGTGGCGCGCCAGGGCGGCGGAATAAGCGCCGAGGTCCTCCGGCGGGGCCGGGGGATCGGGCAGCGCCGTCACCGCCGCGTCGGCGGACGGGGAGCGGGCCAGCAGGCGGTTCAGTTTGCGTTCCAGCAGCCGCAGCTCTTTTTTATAATTTTCATGCTGCCACCGGGAGGTTTTCTGCACGGACTGCGTCTCAAGGAGGGCGGCCTTGTTCTCGCGGCCGGCCTCGTACTTTATGCGGATTATCTCCACGTTCTCCTCGCGGCGCTTCAGCGTCTCTTCGGAAAGCTTCAGGGTTTCGCGCGCCTTGGCCAGGTCAGCGAAGACCACCTTTAGCTCGTACAGGAGGCCCGACCCGACCAGGTCCCGTTCGGCCGCGGCCCTGTCCCAGGAGGCCCGCGCCGAGCGGACGGCGGCGGGAATGGCGGGCGAGAAAGGCGGCTGCAGGGCGGACAGGCCGTAGGAGTAGGATTCGTCGGTATAGCTCAGGTCCCCGCCGACGCGGCTGTACGCCGCGTTCGCCGAGAACTGGGGCAGCAGGCCGGCGCGGGCGTATGCGAGGCGGCTGTAGGCCGAATCCGCGGCCAGGGCAGCCGCGCGCGCCTGCGGGTTGCTTTCCAGCAGCAGCTTCGCGGCCTGGTCGAAAGTGAGCGGGGCGGCGCCCTGGGCGCAGCAGGGCCGCGGCGAAAGTGAAAGCGCGAGGGCGGCGGCGCAGAGCGGTAGTACGGCTTTCGGGAATTTCATATTTTAGGCGTCACTAAAGCATACGGAAAAGCGGGTAAACGGTTACATCTATTCTACAAAATTACCATGTCAGCCATTTTTCCCGCGCGGCCGTAACCGGGTCCCGCCTTCTCCGGAGCTTTTGTATAATTAGACCATGGAACTTTCAAAAGACCAGCGCCAAGCACTGGACAGCCTGCTGCGCTGGTACGCCGCGGAGGATAAAAAGCAGTTCGTTACCCTGGGCGGCTACGCGGGCACCGGCAAGACCACGCTGATAGCGGTTTTCAAGAACAGCCTGCCGAAAGCGGAGAAGAAGCCCCGCATCGCCTTCTGCAGCTACACCGGCCGGGCCGCCCAGAACCTGAAGAACAAGTTGAAAGAAGCCGCCGCACTTTCTTCGCGCGACAGCATAAGCACTATACACGGCCTTATCTACACGCCGCTGGAGAGCTCCGGCGGCGCGATAACCGGCTGGGCGCGCAAAGAGAAGCTGGAAAAAGACCTGATCATCGTGGACGAGGCCTCCATGGTGGACGGGCTCATCTGGAAAGACCTTCTGTCCTACCGGGTCCCCGTACTGGCCGTGGGGGACCACGGGCAGCTGCCCCCGATAAACGGCAGCTTCAACCTGATGCAGGCGCCCGAGATAGTCCTGACCGAGATACACCGCCAGGCCAGGAATAACCCCATCATCACCATCTCGGAACACGCCCGGCGCACCGGCCTGATCCCGGCGAAGAAATACGGGCCCGGCATAGTAAAATATCTGCGCGAAGACGAGGAGGCGCAGGAAAAAAGCGGGGAACTGCTGGAGGCGTTTTCCGCCGACACGCTGATACTGTGCGGCTACAACTCCACGCGCAACCGGATAAACCAGTTCATCAGGAACTCGCTGGGTTTTGAGACCGCGGAGCCGAAGCACGGCGACCGGGTCATCTGCCTGCGCAACAACCACGAAAAGGGAATATACAACGGGATGCTGGGGACCATCTCCTACCTGGAAACAGAGGACAAAGACTGGTACAGCGCCGAGATAGCTATGGACGAGGCGCAGAAGCCTTATTCGGGACTTATATACGCGCCGCAGTTCGGGGCCAAGGCCGGCATTAATTTCACGAAGGACCGGAAGCTGGCCGCCCGCGGGGACCTTTTCGATTTCGGCTACGCGCTCACGGTGCACAAGGCGCAGGGCTCCCAGGCGAAGCGGGTGGTGATGTTCGAGGAGCGCTTCCCGCGCATGGACGACGAGATGTGGCGCCGCTGGCTCTATACCGGCGTGACCCGCGCCGAAGAAGAGCTGTACCTGTTCGGCTCCTGACCCGCCCGGAATTTGTTAGAATAAATAAAATGAAGCGCTTATTTTCGCTGGACGCCCTGCGCGGGTTCGATATGTTCTGGATCATCGGGGCGGATTCCCTGGTGCAGGCGCTGGCGAAGGCCGGCGGCGGGCCGGCCGTCTTTCTGGCCGGGCAGCTTGAGCACCTGCCCTTCGAGGGCTTCACCTTCTACGACCTCATCTTCCCGCTTTTCGTTTTTTTGATGGGCGCGGCCATACCTCTTTCGCTGGATAAGACCATCGAGCGCGAAGGGCGCGCAGGCGCAGCGCGCCGCATTCTGAAGCGCACCGCCCTGCTGTTCCTGCTGGGCGTGTTCGCCGACGGCGGCTTGGCAGTTACGGACGACCCCAACCTGCTCTGCGGCGTGCTGCAGCGCCTGGCCCTCTGCTACGGCATCACCAGCCTGCTTTACTGCTCGCTCAAGCCCAAAGCCCTGCTGGGGATCTTCTTCGCGATAATTATCGGCTACTGGGCGCTGCTCTGCTTCGTGCCCATCCCGGGCATCGGCGCGATGCTTTCGCAGGACGCCAACTGGCCCAAGTTCATAGACGAACTGCTGCCGCCGTACCACCTGGAAGACGCCGAAGGCTGGCTGAGCACCCTGCCGGCCTGCGCCTCCTGCCTGCTGGGCGTATTCGCCATACTCATCCTGAAGGACCCCGCCGTCCCGGAGAACCGCAAGACCTGGGGCTTCATCGGCGGCGGCCTGGCGCTGGCCGCCCTCGGCTACGCTTGGGGCCTGCAGTTCCCGGTCATCAAAAAGCTGTGGACCTCTTCTTATGTGCTGGTCGCCGGCGGCTGGAGTTTCGCCCTGCTCGGCCTCTTCCGCTGGATCATAGACGTAAAAGGCTGGACGCGCTGGGCGGAGCCTTTTGTCTGGATAGGCGCCAACCCGCTGACGCTCTATCTGGGCTGGTACCTGGTGGACTTCCGCGGCATTGCCGAACGCCTTGTAGGCGGGCCGGTAGCCGGGAACCTGGGCCGCTGGGGGGAATTGCTGATAGCTTCGGCCGCGCTGACGCTGGGCGTCCTCACCGCGCGCTTTCTCTACAAAAAGCAGGTGTTCATACGCCTGTAGATAGTTTTCTTTCCCGCTGAACGGAGGGGTATTATGAACAGATACAGGCTTTCACAGTTAATGATCCTGCCGGCGCTGGCGGCGGCGGGGCTCTTTCTTGGCGGCTGCGCGCACGAGTGCAGGATAGCCGGCGACGAACAGCTGGCCATGGTTTACTCCGACGGGTTCCGTATAGACGAAGCCGCCGCGGCGGCCAACGAAGAAAAATTAAAAAAAGAGCCGTGCGACACCGAAGCCAGGGCGCGGCTTTTAGGCTACTATTCGCTGAAAAAACAGAATAACGAGGCCCTGCGGCGTAAATACACCGCCCACGCCCTGTGGTTCATCGCTAACGGGCCGGCCAGCGAGGCGGCCAAGAGCAATCCCATACAGAAATACCTGGAAGGGGAAAAACCTTTCCGCAAAGCGGACAAGGCCTGGCGGGCGCAGCTGGCCG
>CAZJUL010000145.1:0-870 GCA_964549095.1 uncultured Elusimicrobiaceae bacterium | reverse complement strand
ATTCCTCCCTGGGCACCTATTACCTGCTAAGGGCCCGTTCGGGGAATCCCGACCTGGGGATGAAAGCGCTGGCCGCGCTGGAACGGGCGATGGCGCTGACCGGGGATGAACAGGGCAGGTTCTACCTTTATTCGGACCTTTGCTGGGCCGCGTACCTGGCGGGGGATATGGACAAGGCCCGCAAATACTCAGCGGAATACCTGGCCGCCGCGGCCGCGCGCAAGGACAACTGGAATTACGGGAACGCCATCCACCACGCGAACACGGTGCTCGGGCTGGCCGACATTTCCGGCGGGAACGCAGCCGCCGCGGCGGAAAGGCTGAAGGCGGCCGGGGATACCCCCGGTTCACCGCAGCTGAATTCCTTCGGCCCCTCGTTCGAACTGGCGGCCGCGCTGCTGGCGAAAGGGGAAAGGGACCCTGTCCTGGCCTACCTGGACGCGGTGCTGAAGTTCTGGAAGAAAGGGGAACTGGTAGAAGGCTGGAAGTACAAGATCTCCTACGGACAGGTGCCTAATTTTTCTATAACCAGGTAGCGATACCGGAGAGATACCGCTTTAAAGAGCATTGCGCCGCGCGCGGAGCATTAAAAACAATCCGCGGCGTTATTGTTGCAGAAGTCGCAGAATCCCGACGGCTCCCGGCCGTCGGCCAACAACTCTTTAAAAAATCTCTTTTTCATTTTATTGGACGCGTCCAAAGTCGCGTCCAGCGCTTTTTCAAACCCGACCTGCCCTATCAGCGGCTTGTTAGCGCATTCCCGGTTTATGTCGCAGCAGAACAGCATCCCCCCGTCGGGATCTATAAAGAAGGACCTGCCGTCCAGCACCGGGCAGACGGTGACCTTCTTCTGGCCTTTCTGCGCCGCGC
>CAZJUL010000144.1:3042-7289 GCA_964549095.1 uncultured Elusimicrobiaceae bacterium | reverse complement strand
TCGTTGGTCTTGGTTATGACCCTGAAGCCGTACTGCCCGTTGGTCTTGCCGAAGAGGCCGTTCAGGTTATAGGCGCCGTCGAAGGCCGTGCAGAAGCGGAAGGCGGTGTTGCTGACGTTCTCCTGGTCGGTGACGTACCACTTGTCGCCGTTGGCGCTGTTGCACTTGCCCACGTTGTCCATTGAAATGGTCTTGATGGGCGGGGTGCTGTCCTTGTTCCCGGGGTTCGCGCCGGGGGTGTACTTGAAAATTTCGAAGGTGAGGTTATTGATGCCGAAAGGGGAGGTGGTGCTGACGCAGACCAGCTGCACGCACAGGGCCAGGCAGTTGCCGGGATAGCTGGTCTTGGGCTTGTCATACTCTATGCGGGAGGACCTGGCCCAGATATCGCCGGTGCTCGTATCCCAGGCCTTGCTGGAGCCGTTGCCGAGGTTCATGGTCTGCAGGGTGTTGCAGTACTGGTTGGCGGCGCCGTCCACGTACTTTACGTCCAGGTTGTTGACGAAGATCTGCTGGGCGGACAGATTTTGGACAAGCGCCCCGCCAGCGAACAGGAACGCCAGTAAAATGGATATCTTTCTGTTCATAAATCCTCTTTGACGCGGGACGGCCGGCTCCTCACATTTGCCCGGCGCCCGCCCCGGGCGTTGCGCTGAGCGGCCGGCGTGGCCCGAATACCTAATTCTGGCATTTTCAACCGGTAAAATCAATACTCTGTAACTGATAAAGCGCGCATTTACTATTAATAGGTCTTAAGCGCGTATTTCTTGACTTCAAAGCCGTTCTTATTCCTGTTGGTCTCCAGGGTCCAGAAGGCCCCCTCTTCGGCCCAGAAGGCCAGGGCCGGGTATTTGAAGGCCTGCGAAGACACGGCCGAGAACAGCCCGTTCTTCAGGGCGTAGCGCCTCAGGACGCTCTTGGCGTCCAGGGTCCAGAGCTCGCCCCTGAACCACTGCATCGAGACCAGGTTCTTGACGCCGGGCAGCTCGAAACTGGCGGTCACGCCGGCCTTGGGGTCGAGCGCGTATTTATAAAGGAGCCCGGTGGCCGCGTCGAAGGACCACAGGTTGTAGCCGTCCCAGGCGGCGCCCTGGGGCGCCGGTCCGGGCGTTTTCACCGCTTCCGGCGTGCCGCCGGTCTTCAGGTCCTTCTTCAGGAAGCGCAGCTGGGCCATATCCAGCACCCACGCGCCGCCCTCGAAAGCGCTGACGGCGGCCGGCCTGAAAGGCTCGGCGCCGGAGCCGCCCAGCACCCGCAGGCTGGCCAGGCTGCCGGCGTCCCTGAGCACCAGCCCCTTGTCCCAGTCGGCCACCCACACCCCGTCTTTGGAGACCGCCAGGCCGGAGGCGTTGGAACTTTCCAGCTCGTGCTGGCTTAAGAGCCTGAAATGCGCCTTGCTCCTGAAATCGTACAGCCACCAGGCGAAGCCGCCCAGCAGCATCAGGGCGGCCAGCGTCATCGCCGCCATTTTCGAGACCGCCCGCCTGGCCTTGCGCACGCCAGCTTCCGGGGAAACGAAGACGGCCGGCAGTTCGACGCCCTTCAGCGCGTAAAGTTTGAGCAGCTGCGTCACCTTTTCCGACCACTGCGAGGATTCCTTCAGCACGTTGGACAGGCCGGCGGCGTAGTCCATGCCCTTCGCCTCCTCCTCTTTGAGCTTGGCCGTCCAGGCCTGGCGCTCCGAGCGCAGGCGCTCTTCCCAGACCGCGAATTCCTGGCGGTGGGTCTCCCAGACCGAGCGCTCCCTGTCCCAGAGCTCGCGCCATTCTTTGCGCTCGGCGTCCCAGTTGGCCTTCATGTCGGCCAGCCGCGCGTCCAGCCCCGAGACCGTCTTGGCGGCTTCCTTCAGCTTCGCCTCGTCGTCGCGGCGGTTCTTCCTCTCGGCCAGCAGCTCCGTAAGCGTCCGCTCCACCGCTTCCTTGGCCTCTTTAAGCTGGGCGTCCAGCCGCTCGGCCGCCTCTTTGTGGCCGCTCTCCGACACGTGCGCGTCGCCGTACTTGCGCTGCCAGGCGTCGCGCTCGGCCTTCTGCGCCTCGTAGCGCTCCGACAGGCTCTGCAGCTCCAGCTTGGTCCGCTCCAGGATGTCCTTCAAAAGCGCTATCTCCCTGGCGTGGTTCTTTTTCTGCGTCTCCAGGAACTTCCGGGAATCCTCCAGCTTCAGCGCGGTGCCCATCTCCTCGTTTATGAGCCGCTCCCGGGCCTCCTGGTAATGCTGTTTCAGCTCGCCCAGGTGCGCGCGGGTCTCGTCCAGCTGCGCGGCCAGCTCGCGGATTGAGATATCCTTGGTCTCGAGGAGGCGCTTCCAGTCGCTTTCGGACTTGGCGAAATTGTTCTTCAGGAAGTGGATGGTCTCAACGCCCGACTCCGTCATGTAGTCGGGCTTCGCCGGCGGCTCGGGCGCGTAGTCGGAGCCGGCGGTCTTCTTCCAGAGCTCGTCCATTTTCCGGTCTATTTCTTTGGGTTCCATAATATTTTCAAAGGCGGAGGATACGGCCCGCGGGGCGGCTGAATAGTCCTGCCGCGCCCTTGCTTTGCGCCGTATCTTGATACAAGTTTATCAGTGGGAGGTTACACGGTAGTGAAATAAATGTTAAATCTTGGTTACAAAAACGGCGGGGACATACCTTGCCGCAAGGTGTGTCCCCAATGCTTAATGCTTGAAACTCCCGGGCTACTGCATTACCCGCTGCAGCTCCAGCGTGGCCTGGCTGATGTCTATGCCGGCCCCCTGGTACTGGCTTATGAGCCGCTGCAGGGTGCCCTTCAGGACGTCGTTCGGCGCGCCGCCGCTCTTGAGCTTCAGGTAGGCCTGCCAATCGCGGCTGAAATCGAACTGGACCTGGTTCAGCTTGTCCAGCTTCCTCTTCTCTTCCAGGGACTTCAGCTCGTCCTGCGCCCGGCGCTGGCGGGCCATTACGACCTCCATCTTTTCCTTGGCCTCGGTGACGGCGGCCTTCTGTTCCTGCGCCGCGTTGAGCCTGGCGTTCAGCGCGTCGATCTCCCCCTTCAGGCTGTTCAGCTCCCCTTTCAGCAGGTTCTCGCGCTTCAGGGATTCGTCCAGGGCCCCCACCAGGTCGCGGCGGTATTTTATCTCCTGCGTTATCAGCCGCTCGTATTCGGATTCCACGTCCTTGTCGCCGAACCGGACCGAAAGGCTCAGCGCGTGGGCCGGCAGTATCCCGCCGGTCAGCGGCGTCATAAGGGAGTAGGACAGTTCCGAAGCCAGGTGCTTATAGGCGACGCCGAAGCTCAGAAAGGAAGCCCGGCCCGCCAGCGAAAGCCCGGTGCGCGAACAGAAATGGCCGTACCGGTAGGTGCGCCAGAGGTATTCGAAGCCGGTGTTCAGGCTGAAATTGGCGGGGTAGCCGCCCGCGGAGAATTTATGTTCAGCAGCGAGAGCCCCAGGTTATGCCGCGAATCCGCGCGCCACAGCGCGCCCAGGTCAGCGCCCACCCCCATGGCCGAACCGCCGCTCACCGCTGCCGCCTGCAGTATCTTCAGGTTGGCGCCGAAATCCACCACGCCCATCCCGGTGTTCCAGGCCTGCCAGGTGCCGTAGCCGATGGCGAAGGTCCGCTCCGAAAAATCCTGATGCGAAGAATACCTGCCCAGCAGGGACAGCGTGCCCAGCTTCCCGTAGGTCATGCGCGGCATGGTCAGGTTGAACCCGTAGGAATCGAAATCCGCCGGGCCCAGGCTGGTCCTGGAGCCGGCCTCGAAATGCACCCCGGTCTCGAACTTCCTGGCCCCGCCCGTCACGGCCGGGTTGAGGACCACCCCGGTTATGTCGTCGAGCGCGGTGATGGAATCAGCCAGGCCCCTGGACCGGGCCCCGAGGCCGATGTCCTCGAAAGCCGCGCGCGCGGGAAGGGTGAAGGGTGAAAGCTGAAGGATGAAGAACAGGACGCCGAAAAGCCGGAAACCGGATGTTTTCCCCGGCCGCGCCGCCGATCTTTTAATTCCGAAAAGGTCTCTCATAAGCTTCCTTGATATTCCCTTATCCGTCATACTTCGTCCTTGATCCCTTCGGCCTTTTCCCGTTCCTTGGCGGCTTCCGCCTCGGCGGACAGCGCTATGCGCCCGCGCCCGTGGGACTTGACCCAGTAAAGGGCGTCGTCCGCCTTTTCCAGCAGGGCTTCCATGGACCCGGCGTCGGCCGGGAAGGTGGAGATGCCGATGCTCAGCGAGACGGTCACCTCCTGCGCCTTGGAGAACGGCACCGGGATCTTTATTTCGGCTATCTCTTC
>CAZJUL010000144.1:0-3032 GCA_964549095.1 uncultured Elusimicrobiaceae bacterium | reverse complement strand
CCCCGCCGTAGCGGCACGGGAAGTCTATCTTGCGCAGGCTGGAGAGTATCACCCGGCCCACCTCTTTCAGCACCTTGTCGCCTATCTGGTGGCCGTAGGTGTCGTTGACTTCCTTGAAATAGTCTATGTCCGCCCAGATCAGCGTCAGCGGGGTCTTGAACCGCTCCGCGCGGTAGAACTCCTCCTGGTAGCGCTGGTTGAAGTACCGCCTCAGGGGCAGCTTGGTCAGCTCGTCGAACAGCGAGAGCTCCTCCACCTTGTCGAACAGGCGCACGTTGTCCAGCGCCAGGCCTATCTGCCCGGCGAAGGACTTCAGCATCGCCAGTTCGCCCGGCTCTATCTTCTGCTGGCTCAGCAGGTTGTCCACTATCAGCAGGCCTATGGTCACGCCCTGCACCACCAGCGGCATGTACAGCACGCAGTCCTTGTAGCGCTCCATGAAGGTGTTGGAATTCTTGCCCAGCACGATGTCCGCGAAGCGGTGCGCGCCGCTCTCCAGCGGTATCTCCTCGTAGGAGATGTTCTTGATCTGGCCCCTGATGTCGGAGCTGAGCTCGCCCTTCAGCTTGCGCGCCTTTTCGTCTATCAGGTAGAGGCGCACCCGGTCGAAGCCGAAATAGGTCTGTATGCCGGTCAGGATGTGCTTGAAGCTTTCCCGCACCCGCAGGGAATTGGCGAAGATCTCGGTCAGCTCGGTTATGGCGGCCAGGTTCTTGGCGTATTTCTTGTTCAGGCCCACGAACTCGGCCTTGTAGTAGCTGCGCATGAAATCGCCCAGCTGCTCGTGGGCCAGCGCGGCCTCGGACGGGGAGAAGCGCCGCTTTTTAAGGGAGCGCTCCAGCTTTATGACGCCCTGTATGGGGGCCTCGCGGGCGCCCGCCGAATAGATCTCTATGTGGAAGGGCACCAGCAGGAAATGCCCGGCCTTGTTCCTGAACACCAGCGGCTTATGCCCGGCCAGGGCCTCGGCGGCCGGGGATTCCCGGCCCGGGCGCAGGTTCTCCTCGGCCTCCACTGAAACCCCGCCGGCGCGGCGCATCATCAGGCGCAGCAGCGTGTGCTTCTCGTCGTACCAGTAAAAAGACGCGCGCTCCGCCGAAACCAGCCGCAGGGCGGTCTCCAGCAGGCCTTTCAGGAAAGCCTCCCGGCTCTCGAAGAACACCTGGTTTTCCTTACCGTCGTCCAGGCGGCCCAGGAATTGTTTCGTCTTTTTCATACGCGTTGGATCAGTTGAGACTCAAGCATTGGGGACACACCTTGCGGCAAGGTATGTCCCCGACCTTTACTAGTACAGCGAAAGCAGGTAATCTATCTCGCCCTGCGCTATTATCAGTTCCCGCACCAGGTCTTCGCGCGCGTAGGCCTGCCTGGAGATGCGCAGCGACGCGTGCCAGAGCGCCTTGTCCAGCAGCATCTGCGCCGTGGGGTAGATGGCGATGTTCGGCGTCATGGCCGGGGCGGCGAAGATCTCCCGCCAGGCCTCCCCCTCCCGCAAACCGTCCAGCGCCTCGTCGAAAGCCGGCTTCAGGCAGGGGAACACGCCGAAGGCCGCCGCGAAAGCGCGGCTGTTGTCAGCGGAAGACGCCCATTTCAGGAACAGCCCCGCCTCCTTCAGGTTGGGCGAACCGGCGGCCGCCGCCAGGTTGTAGCTGCAGACCAGCTCCTTTTTCCTGGGGCCCGGCAGCCGGGCGGCGCGGAAAACGCTCTTCTTCCCGGGCTGCGCCGGCGCCCTGGTGCCGAACGCCATGGCGCAGGAATCCTCGTAAAAAGGCCCGCCCTCGAACACCTCTTCGCTGAAAAGCGGCGCGTAGCCCCTCACCGCCGGTTCCAGGTAGTCTTCCAGGCCTTTCACGGCCTCGTCCTTGCCCAGCGTGCAGCGGTTAAGGTCCTCGGAAAAGATGTCGCCGCCGCGGTTCCAGAGGCAGGGCAGCGCGTGCGAAGAGCCCACCCGGCCGGCGCCGCCGCTGTAAAGCACGGGGTGGTAGCCGCGCTTCCTGCCGGCGGCGGCCAGGCGCTCGCAGGCCGCCAGGAAACCGTCCCAGTCCGCCAGGGCCGTTTCGGGGTTCAGCGAGCGCCTCTTAAATTCCTCCGGCCTGTAGAAAAGAGCGGGGCCCTCCATCCACCAGGGCACGGAAAAAGCGCTGTCCTTCTCCTCCGGGACGCAGCCCTTCTTCAGGAAATCCGGGTACCTGGACAGCGCGAAATTCTCGAGCACCGAGCCGGCCTCGGCCAGCAGCCCCAGCTTGGCGAAGACGGCCGTCCAGGAATGCGGCAGCTCCATCACGTCGGCCGACTCGTGGCGCTTGGCGTCACGCAGGTTGGCGAACAAACTCTGCCACATGGACCGGCGCGTCAGAGCCCGGAAATCCACCCTGATCTCCGGGTAATGCGCGGAAAAGGAATTCAGCAAATTCTTGAACGCCGCGAACTTGGCGGTATCCGGATCTGCCAGCAGCCATATAAGCATAGGTTTATCTTCGCGCCCTTCGCAGATTATACACGCGGAGTGTTAAATTAATATTGCGCGGGAACGCCTCAGCCCCAGGAGATCTCCGCCAGGTCCGGGGCTATGTCCACGGACCCTTCCAGGGGCCCGCGCTCCAGCCGCCTGGCGCCGCAGAGGGCTATCATCGCGGCGTTGTCCGTGCAGTACCGCTTTTCCGCGAAGCGTATCCTGAAACCTTCCCTGCCGGCCAGTTCCTCAAATTTGCGCCTCAGCCTGGCGTTGGCAGCCACGCCGCCGCCTATGACCGCGCTCTTCAGGCCGCAGGAGCGCAGCGCCTTGGCCGTCTTGTGGACCAGGGTGTCCGTCACCGCCTCTTCGAAAGCCAGGCAGATGCCGGCGGTCTGCCGGGGGGACGGTACCCGGCGCTTCTCGTAAAAGTCCGCGCCCAGCAGGTCCCTCAGCCGGTACGCCACCGAAGTCTTGAGCCCGCTGAAGGAAAAATCGAAGCTGTCGTCCATGTAGGGCCGCGGAAAAGCGCCGGCCAGCGGGCCGGCCCCGAGCGCCGCCTTTTCCACCGCGGGCCCGC
>CAZJUL010000143.1:0-7299 GCA_964549095.1 uncultured Elusimicrobiaceae bacterium | reverse complement strand
GCGTTCCCCGCCAGCAGGGCTCCGCCCTTGACGCTTTCGAACACCATGCGCGCACCGTCGACGTTCCCCAGGCGCAGGTGGATCTCGAACAGGGCCAGCTTGTCCGCCTCGGTCAGCCCCGCCGGGTCCCTGGCGGCCAAAGCGGCCAGGGCCTTGTCATAGAGGCCGGCGTCCATTAATTCCCTGACGCGCTGGCCGGAGCCCGCGGCGGCGCCCGGCCCGTCCGCGGGGACCGGCGCTTCGGCGGCGCCCTGGTACTCTTCGCCGGCGGCCGGGTCCTCCTTGCGCATCCTGACGGCCACCAGTATCCCCACGATCCCGACAACGACCGCGGCGCCCGACAGCATTAAAACCAGGCCGAATTTGTTAGAAGAAGAGCGCTGCGCGGCGGGCCGCTCCACGGCGGCCATAGGGTACGCGTCCGTGAACGGCGTCTTGACCTTAAGAACGGCGGGGTTTACCGACGCGGCCGGCTTGCCCGAGGTAACATCCATTTGGACCGTCGGCGGCTCTTTCTGTTTTTTTTGGGCAAAAGCCAGCGCCATTTCGGCGTTCTCGAAATCCGGCTTTATCTCCAGGGCCTGCTTGAACTCCCGGATGGCGTCCTCATACTCCTGCGCGTCCAGATACTTCGCCCCCCGCTGAAAATAAGACCCGGCCAGGAGGTCCCGGATCCCGGCCTTCAGGTCTGGATTCAGCGAAGCGGCAGCTTTAAGGTTCTCTATCGCCGCGGTATAATCTTCCCGGTCGTAAGCCTTTTTACCCGCCTGAAAGCGCTCGTTGGCCTTATTGATACGCCCGGGGTCATTCGCCCTGTTGCCGCGCTCGCGGTCATCCGCCTTATTGAGATGCCTGAAGTCAGGGGGTCCTTCTCCCGGCTGGCCCGGGAACTCGCCCGGGAGATCCCCCGGGAAAGCGCCCGGGATGGGACCGGGGAAGCCGCCGGGGGGAGGACCCGGCTGCGAAAGCAGTCTTTCAACTCCCGGCGGAAGCTTCAGGGCGCCGCCGGACATGTTCGGCGCGTCGATCGGGTTACAAACAGAAATGTTCCCGTTCTGTGCCCGGCACCTGCAGCCCTTCAGGCCTTTTTGGGCGGGGGGAACGCACTTTTCTCCTTCGAGACAGCCCCAATATTTGTCGTGCTCGTCCTTAAAGCATTTCACTTCCGCGGCCGCGTCGGCGGCCGGAAGCGCGAGCAATAAAATAAAAAGGACGGTTCCGCTCATGTATTTGAACGGCGGGAGGCCGGATAACGATGACAAAGACAGGCCCCCGCCGTTATCCCAATATTCTATAAGATAGCGTATCGCTTGGCAATTACGCTGCCGCCGGAGAGCAAAAGCGTTTTCAGCGGCCGGGACCGGCGGTAAGGCGCCCCAGCTCTTCGGCCAGGATATCCAGCCCGGCCGCCGTACAAAGCGCGGCCAGCTTTTCGCGCACGGCCGGGTTCGCGGCCAGGAGCGGGGACCCTTTCACGCTTTCGAAGGCAGCCCACGCGCTGTCCACGTTCCCCATGCGCAGGTGTATCTCGAACAGGTTTATCCTGTCCACCGCGGTGATATGGCGCGCGTCTTTGGCGGAGAAGGCCGCCAGCGCAGCCCCGTAGCCGCCGGAATCCATCAACCGCCTGATCTCCCGGTCATAGCCGTCAGGGCCGGGAGGTTCTGCGGGGCCGAAAGGATTCAGGCGGCCGCGCCTGAGGGCCAGCCTGCCCCATACCAGGACCGCGATCACAAGCAGGAAGATGGCCCAGGCAAGGACCCTGGGGGCCGGGCCTGGCCCGGCGTAGGAACTGTCCCCCCGCGCCCGGCCGCCCGGGTATTCGGGGGTATTTATCGGCTCGCCCGGGGCCGGGACGGCGCCCGGGTCGCCGGGGGGCGTTCGCCCGGAAGCAGCGGGAACGCGCGGTCCGCTACGGCTTGACGACCAGGCCCGGGCTGAAGAGGTCCGCGGCGTCCCGGAGCCCCTCCTTTTTTCGTCCAGGGCGCTGGCGTACGCGAATTTGGCTTTCGGAAGATCCGGTTTCAGCCTGAGCGCTTCCTTAAAATCGTCTATGGCTTTATCGTATTCCCGCCGGCCGGAATAGTTCAGCCCGCGCTGTAAATAGGAATGGGCCAGTTTATCCCCGGCGTGGACCAGCATATCCGGGTTTAAAGAGACGGCCTCTTTAAAAGCTTCTATGGCGGCGGGATGATCGCCGGAGTCATACGCCTTGAGGCCGGCCTGGTAGCGGGCGCTGGCGGCCATTATCTGCGGATCGCCGGCGTGCGCCGGGCCTGTACCGCCCTGCTGCTGCCCCGGCAGGAGCGGCATCGGCAGCGGCACGAATCCGGGCGGGGGCGCTGTGCCGGCTTTCAGGGAAGCGGAAATGCCGCGGCACCCGGAGAGGGTGCCGTCCTTCGCCCTGCACCTGCAGTCGGCCGGGGAGGAACCGGCGGAAATATCGCAGACAGTGCCGTCGGCGCAGCCCATTTCCCGGCCGGCGCTGTACACCCCGCAGCCGGCGTCCGCGGAAACGGACGCGGCCGCGAAAGCAAGCAGCAATAAATTCAGGATAGCTACGCGCATGGATTCAGCCGCCCGCAGCGGCAAGGCCCCTCCCCGCAGATGTTCCCATATTCTATAAGATACCCGGCCCATTGGCAATTTATCCGGCCGCCGGCGCCAACCGCTTCATAAAACGAACAGCGCGGGCTTTCCTTGCCCGCGCTGTTCGTTCAGCCTTACGGCGGCCTTCGCGCCTCAGGGCCTGTGCTTCTTGCGGAACTCGGCGAGCTTCAGGCGCACCGCCGCGCGCCTCAGGGACGCCTGGGCGGCGTCCATATCCAGGTCCTTGCCGCGCATCGCCAGCGCTTCCTTGGCCTTCTGGTAGGCCTGGCGGGCGCGCTCTTCGTCCACTTCCTTGGACAGCTCGGCTGCCTCCGCCAGGATCAGGACCTTGTTCTTGTGTATCTCCGCGAAGCCGCTCAGCACCGCGAAGATCTCGCGCTTTTGATGTCCTTCCCTGTACCTCAGGAAACCTTCCTTCAGCTGCGCAACGAAAGAGATATGGCCCGGCAGTATGCCCATCTCTCCGTCGAAAGCGGGGATGGAAACGAAATCCACCGCTTCGTCGGCAAGGACGGACTTCTCCGGCGTGAGTATGGTCAGCGAAAGCTTGTCTTTCATAAGCGGGCCTTTTCGGCTATTTCTGTTCCTTGCCGCGCTCGATGACCTCGTCGATGCCGCCGGCCATGTAGAACACCTGCTCGGGCAGGGCGTCCAGCCTGCCGCTGATTATCTCTTTGAAGCCGCGGATGGTCTCCTTCAGCGTCACGTATTTACCCGGCCGGCCGGTGAACTGCTCGGCCACGAAGAACGGCTGCGAAAGGAATTTCTGTATCTTGCGGGCGCGCGAGACCACCTGCTTGTCCTCGTCGGACAGCTCGTCTATGCCGAGGATGGCGATGATATCCTGCAGCTCCTTGTAGCGCTGCAGTATCTTCTGCACGCCGCGCGCCGTCTGGTAATGGTCTTCGCCCAGCACCAGCGGGTCCAGTATCCGGGAAGTGGAATCCAGCGGGTCCACGGCCGGGTAGATGCCCAGCTCCGAAATGGCGCGGGACAGCACGATGGTGGCGTCCAGGTGCGTGAACACGTTGGCCACGCCGGGGTCGGTCAGGTCGTCGGCCGGCACGTAGACCGCCTGTATGGAGGTTATGGCGCCCTTCCTGGTGGAAGTGATGCGCTCTTCCAGCTGCCCTATCTCGGTGGTCAGGGTTGGCTGGTAACCGACGGCCGAGGGCATGCGGCCCAGCAGGGCCGACACTTCGGCGTTGGCCAGCACGTAGCGGAACACGTTGTCCAGGAACAGCAGCACGTCGCGGCCCTTGGTGTCCCGGAAATATTCGGCCTGCGTCAGGGCGGTGAGGCCCACGCGCGCCCTGGCGCCCGGGGGCTCGTTCATCTGCCCGTAGACCAGGCAGGTCTTGGAAAGCACGGTGCTGCCGTCGGAAAGCTTGGAATCGTTCATGTCGTGCCAAAGGTCGTTGCCCTCGCGGGACCGCTCGCCGACGCCGCCGAAAACGGAATAGCCGTGGTGCTGGCGCGCCACGTTGTTGATGAGCTCCATGATGACGACGGTCTTGCCCACGCCGGCCCCGCCGAACAGGCCTATCTTGCCGCCCTTCACGAACGGCGCCAGCAGGTCCATGACCTTGATGCCCGTCTCGAAGATCTCGGGCTCGGTCTTCTGCTCGGTCAGCGGCGGCGGCAGGCGGTGTATGGGCAGGTGGTCCGCCGCCTTTATCGGGCCGAAGGAATCCTTGGGCTCGCCCAGCACGTCCATCAGACGGCCCAGGCAGGCCTCGCCGACGGGCACCGTGACCGGGGCGCCGGTGTCGGTGACGGCCAGGCCCTTGCTCAGGCCGGTGGTGGCGCCCAGCGTGATGGCGCGCACGGTGTTGTCGCCCAGGTGCTGGGCGGTTTCCGCCGTCAGCACGGTGTCTTTCCCTTCGTCCTTGTAATTTATCTTCAGGGCGTTAAGTATGCTGGGCAGTTCGCCCTGTTTGAACTCCACGTCTATCACGGGCCCGATGATCTGCACGATCTTTCCGATGCTCATAAAATCTCCTTGTCGATTATCGGGCGGTTACCCGCCCAGCGCTTCCGCGCCGCTTACGATCTCGTTCAGCTCTGTGGTTATCATGGCCTGGCGCATCTTGTTGAGCTTGAGCGTAAGGCCCTCTATCAGCTCGCAGGCGTTCTTCGAGGCCGACTCCATGGCGTTCATCCTGGCGGCCAGCTCCGCCGCCTGCGACTCGAGCAGTATCCGGTAGAGCTGCGCGCCTATATACCTGGGCAGCAGCGCTTCCAGCAGCTTAAGCTTGTCCGGCTCGAAATCGAAATCCCTGAAGCTCCCCCCCGCCGGCCCGGAAAGTTCCAGTATGTGCCGCTTGAGCGGCAGCAGCCCCGCGTTGACCACCCGCTGCGCGATAAGGGATTTAAATTCGTTATAGACCAGCGTGACGCTCTCCACGCCGCGGTCGGCGTAAAGCCTGGTGATATGTTCGGCCAGCAGGTTGGCGTGCACGTAACTGACCTTCGGGAAGATGCCGACCATCTCGTTGACTATCTCCAGGTCCACGCCCTTGAGCCGCTTCAGGAAATCCCTGCCCTTCCTGCCGACGCAGACCGCGTAGATCTTTTTGTCCTTGTTGGCCCTCAGCCAGGCCACAGCGTTCTTGAGCAGGTTGGTGTTGAACGAGCCCGCCAGGCCCTTGTCCGAGGTTATCAGCACCAGCCCGGCGGACCCGGCGCCCTTGCGGGACTCGAACAGCGCGTGGGCCGGGGAGGAGTTGAAGTCCTCGGTCTCCATCTCGGTGTAGAGGTCGGCTATCATATGCTCCATCTCCCTGGCGAACGGCCGGGAGGCCAGGATGGAGTTCTGGGCGCGCTTGATGCGCGCCGCCGCCACCATCTTCATGGCGTAGGTGATCTGCTTGATGCTCTTGACGGAGCTGATATGCTTCCTGATGTCGCGCAAAGAGGCCATAGATTTCTTGTGCTTTTGGACCTTTACGGTCAGGGGACAGTCCCCTTCTACCGCAAGGCTATGCCAGTGCCGTATCGAGAGCTATGCTCATCAGACGGCCTCACTTCGTTCGCCGGTAAAGGGGACAGTCCCCGTTTTTACCGGGGCTTATTTCCTGCCTTCCTTCTCCATTGTCGCCACGTAGTCCGCTATGCCGTCCTCCAGCTTCCATTCCGGCCGGTAGTTCAGGTGCGCCTTGGCGCGCCGCAGGTCGGCGTGTGTTTTTTGCTGGTAAAACCCGTAAGGGTTGTCGAAATATTCAGGCGCCAGGTCCGTCTTCATGGCCTTGTTCAGGCAGTCTATGACCCGGTTAAAATTCTCCGGCACACCGGAGGCCACGTTGCAGACGCAGGTGGCGTCGGCGTCGAGGGCGTTTAGGTTTGCCCGCACCACGTCCTTCACGTAGACGAAATCGCGCATCTGCTCGCCGAACTTGAAGATCCGCGGCCGCTTCCCGGCCTTCATCTGCAGGTAAAGCTGGTACATCATGCTGGCTACGTGGCCCTTGTAATATTCGCGCGGCCCGTAGACGTTGAAATACCGCAGCCCGACAAGCTTGATGTCCGGGTGGGCGGCCGCGAAATCCCCGGCCAGGTTGTCCATCATCGCCTTGGAGAATCCGTAGACGTTCTCCGGGGTCGGGACCTGGTCTTCCTTCATCGGGCAGGGAGCGTTGCCGTAGACCGCGGCGGAAGAGGCGTAGACCACTTTTTTCACGCCGTATTCCAGCGCGTATTTCAGCACGTTCCTGAAGCCCTCGACGTTGGCCTCCATCATTTTTTTCTGGTCCATGACGGTGGTGTCGGTGTTGGCCGCTTCGTGGAAGATCGCGTCGACGGCCCCCACTTTTCCAAGCCAGCCCTCGCTGAGGACGTCCTCGGCTATCACATCGCCCTTGAAGCCCTGCAGTGTCCTGTAATCGCCGGAGGAAAAACTATCCAGCACGGTAACGAAGGCCTTGCGCTCGCTCTCCAGCGCCAAAGCGATATTGGAGCCCACGAACCCGCCGCCGCCGGTGACCAGGTATCTCATAGATCCCCTTTGCTAAGACCGCTTCTTGAATTCCGTTATCGCGGCCACCAGCCGGGCCTCGAGGTCCGCGTCCAGCTGCTTTTTCTTCGCCACGTCGTCCAGCAGGTTCGCGTACCTGTCACGCACGTATTTCAGCAGCTCCGACTCGAATTTCCTTATCGCCGGCAGCTCCACATCGTCCAGGTAGCCCCTGGTGCCGGCGAAGAGCACCAGCACCTGCTCGGCCACGGGCATGGGCTGGTACTGGTCCTGCTTCAGGAGCTCCACCATGCGTTCGCCGCGCCGCAGCTGCTCCAGGCTGGATTTGTCCAGGTCGGAGCCGAACTGCGCGAAGGCGGCCAGCTCGTTATACTGGGCCAGGTCCATCCTCAGGCGGCCGGCCACCTGGCGCATGGCCTTGATCTGGGCGGAGCCGCCCACGCGGGACACCGAGATGCCCACGTTGACCGCGGGCCGTATGCCGGAATGGAACAGGGAGGACTCCAGGTAGATCTGCCCGTCCGTGATGGAAATGACGTTGGTGGGGATGTAGGCCGTGACGTCGTTAGCCTGCGTCTCCACTATGGGCAGCGCGGTCAGCGACCCGCCGCCGTTCTTTTCGGAGAGCTTGCAGGCGCGCTCCAGCAGCCTTGAATGCAAATAGAACACGTCGCCGGGATAGGCTTCGCGGCCGGGCGGGCGCCGCAGCAGCAGCG
>CAZJUL010000142.1:0-7307 GCA_964549095.1 uncultured Elusimicrobiaceae bacterium | reverse complement strand
TTCCTGCCAAGCCCTTCTATTTTCTCTATTTTGCCGTCGAGGGCCGCGGCCTTCAGCTTCTCAAGCGAATCCACTCCCAGTTTATCGTAGAGAAGCCGGGCCCTTTTGGCCCCTATGCCTTCCACTTTGAGCAGGTCCGGCAGCCCGGCCGGCAGCTTTTTGCGCAGCTCCGCCAGCTCGGGGAAAACGCCGGTAGACTTTATGGCCTCTATGTGCGCGGCTATGCCTTTGCCTATGCCGCTTATCGCCAGCAGTTCCTCCCTGCCCAGGCCGGACGCGTCAACGGACAAACCGCCCACTACCTGGGCGGCTTTCTGGTAAGCGCGGATGCGGAACTGGTTTTCGCCGGAAAGCTCCAGCAGTTCGGCCGCTTCGTGTAGCAGGGCTGCCATTGCGGCGTTCGGGATATCGCTCTGGGACATAATGAACTGAACGCGGGATGAGGCCGTTCGAGGCACCTCCGCCTGAGGCGGACACCTGCGTAAGTATTGGGCTGAAAGAGCTATTTCACCAGCCAGATCAAGTAGACTATGGCGTAAGTGAACGCCATAAAAAAGCCGGACATCGCGGCGGCGTAGGGCAGCGTCAGCGCCAGCAGCGCCTTGCCCCGCGAGATAGTGTACAGCCGCCTCACCAGGGAGATCCGCGCCAGCAGGATGATAAGCAGGCAGACCAGGCAGGCCACCATCGGCGCCAGGTAGTTCAGCTTGGCGAAGAACCCCAGCGGTATGATCACCACCCAGAAGAGCTCCGTGAAGCCGAACAGCAGGAACAGCTTCAGCGCGTCGCCCTCGGCACCCGTCATCTGCAGGAAAAGGTGCATGGTGCCGGCCAGGAAGAAATTCAGGCCCAGCACCAGGAGAAGAATGCTGCCGAAAGAATAGATACCGTCGGGAACGACGGAAAATATCCGCAGGAAGATGAACAGGCTGAAGACGCCCAGCAGGTAGCCCAGGAAGCCCGCGCTTCCGAGCTGGCCGGCCCTGGTCCGGCCTATAAGGCCCTGCGGGTCGTCTATAATGTCCGAAAGTACCGCGAAAAAGTTCATAAAAACTCCTATATCCCGTCCGCCTCAGGCGTACGGCTCAGTTCCCGTACCAGCGGTATTCCAGCCGGGGCGACGCGTTCAGCGCCTTTTCCACGGCCGCGCCGCCGAAGTTCCCCGCCTTGGCGTCTATGAAGGACATGAACTGCTCTATGGGGTCCACGTCGCGGATGATGCGCGCGGGCTTTTCAAGCTTGGCTATGTCGGCGGCCAGGTTCAAAGCGTCTTCCAGGTCGCCCAGCTTGTCCACCAGCTTGACCTCCTGGGCCTGGCGCCCGGAGTAGATCCTGCCGTCGGCCAGCAGCTTCACGTCCTCCGCCGGCATCTTCCTGCCCGTCGCCACGGCGGTCACGAACTGGTCGTAGGAATCGTCTATGAGCGCCTGCAGCAGCTTGCGCTCATCGCCCGTCATCTCGCGCGTCATGGAGCCGATATCCTTGAATTTCCCGGACTTGATGACCTCGTTCTTCATGCCGATCTTGTTCATCAGGCCGGCGAAGTTGCTCACGCTGAAGATGACGCCGATGGAGCCGGTGATGGTGCCCGGCTGCGCCACTATGTAATCGCAGGGCGCGGCCACGTAATAGCCGCCGCTGGCCGACACGTCGCCGAAGCGGGCGATGAACGGCTTCTTGGACGAGGCCTTGGCCCTGATGATGGCGGAATAGATCTCCTGCACGGCGCCCACGCTGCCGCCGGGGGAATTGATGTCGAGCAGGATGGCCTTGACCTCTTTTTTGGCCGCGGCGGCCTTTATCCTTTTAGCCACGGACTGGGAACCGCGCTCCCAGACCTTGGAGGAATCGGTCTGGTAGATCGGCCCGAATATGGAGATGACGGCGATCCCGTCCTTCTTGGACCCCAGCGCGGAAAAGCCCTTGAGCTTGTCCATATCCATGGTCTTGGGCGCGTTTTTCTTGGCGCCGTCCACCTTGGCTATGACGGTAAAAGAAAGCACCAGCGCCACCGCGTAAAGGGCGGCTATGACCTGCAGCCACAGCCTGGTGCGCATTACGGGGATGCCCGCTTTCAGTACCGGGGCGGCCGGCTGCGGCGCCGGGGCCGGGGCCGGGGCGGGCACCGGCTGGCCGGCCGGACCCTGGGGATCGAGATCGTTGTTTTCCATTGTTCCTCCGCTTGACCTTTGACTCTATTTATAATTTATCATTACGAGCCGCCGCCGTCCACTACTTTGTTGCGCCCGGTCTCTTTGGCCCTGTAAAGTGCCTTGTCGGCGGCGGCCACCAGTTCGCCGCCGCCGGCCCCGTCCCTGGGGAAATGGGCGATGCCGATGGAAACCGTTATCTTCACGGTCTCCAGCCCCTGCGAAAAATTCTCTTCCTCTATCCTGCCCCTGAGGGCCTCGGCCTTCCTGAGCACGCCCGCCGCGTCCGCGCGCGGCAGGACAATGCCGAACTCCTCGCCGCCGTAGCGGCCCACGAAGTCGGTCTCGTAGACGCTGCCGCGCAGCAGGGCGCCTACCCGCTTCAGCACGAAATCCCCGAACTGGTGGCCGTAGCGGTCGTTCAGCTTCTTGAAAAAGTCTATGTCCACTATCATGAAACCCAGCGTGGTCCTGAAAGCGGACGCGCGCCGTATCTCCTCGCTTATCTTGTCGTCCAGGGCGTTCCTGCGGTAGACCCCGGTCAGGCCGTCCACCTGCGACAGCCATTCCACCTGCCTGAAAAGCTGTATCCTCTTCACCGCGAAGGAGACCTCGTCGGCGAACTTCTGCGCCGCGGCCATCGCCCGGTCGCGGTGGAAGGCGCCCTGCGCGAAGCGCAGCGCGAAGAGCCCGACCGTCTCCCCGGCGTGCCGCACCGGGGCGGCTATGACGCGCTCACTCTCGATGGCGAAAGGCCAGGCCTGCCCGGCAAGGCCCTTCCCGGCGGCGCGGCCGATCTTTTCCCACGACAGGCCTTCCGCTTTCTCGCCCGAGGCGAACAGGCCCGGCGCGGAGGCGTTCGTGTCGTTGATATAGAAGACGAACTCGCCGGTCTCGAAATAATCCCTGATATACCTGGCGAACTGCGCCCCCGCGCTCTCCAGGTCCACTGCCTCCGACAGCAGCTTCACCGCCGAATATAGCAGGAGGGCCTTTTTCTCGTCCGCGGCCACCGCCGAGAAATCGGCCGTGAGGGCCTTGAGCTCGGCCTGCAGCTTGAGCGCCCTGTCTTTCGCCGACTGCAGCTTTTTCTCTTCGGAAGCCCCGCCCGCGGCGGAGGCGTTCAGCAGCAGCGCGTGCGCCGTGCCCGCCAGCGCCCAGACGACCAGGACGATGAAAGGGAACCCGCCGGCGCCCGAGGCGCCGAGCGCGAAACCGGAAAAAAGCATAAGGGCCGCGGATACCGCAAGGCCCGCCGTGCGGCAGCAGGAACACGAAGAGGTTGGCCTTATTCATACCCCACCCGGTTCCGGCCGTTCTTCTTGGCCTTGTAAAGCCTTTCGTCCGCCGCCCTCACCAGCTGGCTGGAGATGGCCGCCTCCGACGGGAATTCGGCCACGCCGAAGCTGGCCGTCACCCGGGAGGGCTTGCCGCCGAACGAGAACTGCCGCTCCTCCAGCGCCTTCCGGAGATGCTCCGCCACGGCGCAGGCCTGCGCCTTGTCCACGCCGGTCAGTATCACCGCGAACTCCTCCCCGCCGTAGCGGGCGGCGAAATCGATGTCCCGGATATTCCCGGACAGCACCTCGGCCACGGCCTTCAGCACCGTGTCCCCCGCCTGGTGGCCGTAAGTGTCGTTATAGCTTTTGAAATGGTCTATGTCCGTCATTATCAGCGAGAACGGCACCTTGGAGCGCGCAGCGCGCAGGATCTCCTCTTCTATGCGGGTCTGGAAGGCGCGGTGGGTGAAGATGCCGGTCAGGCCGTCCTTGATGGCCAGCTCTTTCACCCGTTCGAACAGGTAGATGTTCTCCATGCTGACCGCGCCTATCGTGGAGATAAGCTCCAGGTGGCGCATATCCGCCGCGCTGAAGCTGTCCGCCTTCGCGGAAGAGACCTTTATGAAGCCGGTTATGGAGCCGAAAAGGCTCAGCGGCACCACCACGATGGAGCCCTGCCCGGGCGGCAGGTCCTCCGGGTAGAACCTGTTCTCGGCCGAGGCGTTCTTGATGAACAGCGGGATCTTGCGCTCCGCCACCCACCCGGCCAGGGAATCTTTCGCCGCGCCCGATTCCACGGCGGAGACCGCGTCCGGGAAGCTCTTCCTGAGCATCTCTTCCAGCTTCGCCTTTATTTCGTCGGCGTTCACGCAGGCCGCCAGCGCCTGTATGGAGGCGGCCAGGTCCGCCTGGAACTTGATCCGGTCCAGCAGGCGTCCGCGGTGTTCGGAATACATCTTTATTTCGCCCTGCAGGTTCTTTATCTTCACAGCGAGGTCGGACTGCTCGGACGAGACCGCCTGCGCCTGCTCCTGCAGCCGGGCCTGCGAACTGTTAAGGGCGTAGAACAAAGCCCACAAAGCTGCCACCTCGGCGAAGGAAAGCGCCGACATCGCCACGGACCTGTTCTGGGAAACCACGCCCGGCAGGATGAACCCGATGGCGCTGACCAGGAAGATAAAAAGGAACTTGAGCTCTTTTTCCTGGAAGCCGGCCGCCGGGTGCGCCCTGTCGGCCCGCGGCGGGGACAGCCAGACGAAGATCAGGCCGTAAGCCGGGAAGATCCTGAGGAAGTCGCCGCTGTAGCGCCATAAGAGCCAGGACACGCCCGCGAACAGCGCGAACGGCACCCCGAGCCTTATAAATTTATTATTGATCATCAGTATTGAATAGGAAAATTCTACAACAAAAAGGCTTCCGAAAGCGAAAGGAAACGGCGTCCGGAGGGATCGGCTTAATTTCAGGATACTACCGATAGCCGCGCGTATAATTCCGCATAGAAACCAAAGGCGGAGAACAGGTATGCTTTAAGTGCCGGGCTTTGCCGCGGTATAGCCGGTTTTGCAACACGACTTTTGCGGCACGCTTTCTATTATCAACGCCCGCGACGCAGCAAACGCGCCGCCGGCGGCAAAAAGGAACGTATAAAGGAGACCGAACAAATGAAACCAGTTATAGTTTTAGCGATGCTGGGTTTTTTGGGAACGATAGCGGGAGCCCAGGGTAATATTCCGGCTGAACCATTTCCGCCTGAAATAGAGCTCCCGGCCTCTCCGGCCCGCCCCCCGGCCCTGCCGGTCCCGCCTGAAATAGAGCGCCCGGTCAAGCCGGCACAGCCCCCGGCCCAGGCCCCGGCTCTGCCATTCCCGCCTGAAATAGAACTCCCGCTTACGCCGGCCGGCACTCCGCCTAAGGACTCGCCGTTTCCCCCTGAAATAGTACTCCCGGCCTCTCCGGCCCGCCCCCCGGCCCAGGCGCCGGCCCTGCCGGTCCCGCCTGAAATAGAACTCCCGGCGTCACCGCCTCAGCCGGTCACTGTCAAGGATCTAAAAAAACAGCAGAACAAAGCCCTGGCGGACCTCAAAAAAAAGCTGGAAGAAGGCATCGAACAACTTAAAGAGTCAATGAAAGGCAAGTCCTGGCGGGAGATCAATAAAGCCGTTAACGACCAGCGCAAGATAGACCTGGAGGCGGTCAAAACCCTCAAAGCGGCGCAGAAGGCGGAACTTGAACAATTTAAAATTGACCACCCTGAGACCGGGAAACCCGGCCCGGAGGCAAAAGCGGAAAACAATAGGATTAATGCGAAGTAGGCGGGCTGTATTTTTCCCGGGGGGACCGCGGGAAGGTTTTACCGATGGTCCCGCTGGGACTGTTCCACCGCCGCTTTAAGTTCCATTATCTCTTCGTTCTTCGAGCGTATCAGATCTTCGTCCGCCGCTTTTTCCAGCCTGGTGCCGGTCAGTTCCTGCTCCATCTCTTTCCTGCTTTCTTCCAGCGCCAGCACCCTGTCTCCCAGTTCGTTGTACCGCGCCTGCAGTTCGGAGTACCGCCCGGCCTCTTCCGCGCTTTCCTGCGCGGGCACGGCGGCCGTATCGCCCCGCTGCACGGCGGCCTTCAGAACGCCGTTCTCCCGCCTGGCTTCGGCCAGTTCCCGCTCCAGGGCCTTCCGGCTTTCTTCCTGCGCCGGCGGCACGGCGGCCGCTTTCAGCCGGCCGAGTATCTGCGAGATCTTGATCTTATACTGCTCCAGCTCTTTCTTAAGCTCCAAATATTTCCGTTCCGCCTCAGCCTTTCCAGCCTCCGCGGCCATCACGCGCTCTTTTTCGGAATCAAGCCCGGCCTCCGCTCCTTCCAGCAGGCCCTTCAGTTCCCGGATCTCGTCCCCCCGCCTGTTCAGGGCGGACTCGGCGCGCTGGCGGTAATGTTCGCGCTCGGCGCCCGCCGCTTTCTCGCTGTCAATGGAGAACTGGAGAGAGCTCACTTTGTTGGCCAGGTCGTCCCGCTCGTCCCGGAGCTTTT
Organism: uncultured Elusimicrobiaceae bacterium; assembly: GCA_964549095.1. Classification (GTDB taxonomy): domain Bacteria; phylum Elusimicrobiota; class Elusimicrobia; order Elusimicrobiales; family UBA9959; genus JAHJSU01. The sequence continues at coordinate 856 of CAZJUL010000142.1, read as the reverse complement.
TAATTTCTTCCGCAGGACCGGAGGCCGCTGACCGCGCGGCTGCGGCCTCTTCTTTCGCGGCGGCCAGGTCGGCACGCAAGGCGCGCGCTTCCTCCGCGTACCCGCCGGCTTTTTCCCGCTCCGCGACCGCGGCCGACGCGGCCTCTTTCGCGGCGGCCAGCTCGGCGAGCAGGGCACGTTCTTTCTCCGCGTATTCGGCGGCTTTTTTCTGTTCCACTGCGGCTGCCGCGGCGGCCTCTTTCGCGGCGGCCAGTCCTGCGATCCGGGCGCGCTCTTTCTCCGCGGTCTCGACGGCTTTTTTAAGCGCCCCGGAGGCGGCTGCCGCGGCCTCTTTTGCTGCGGCCAGCTCCGCGCGCAGGGCTCGGTCTTTCTCCGAATGCTCCGCGGCCTTTTCCCGGAATTCCCTGACCTCCCGCAGCTGTTCTTCCAGCAGGGTTATCCTGCCGGTATAAAGATCTTCCTTGTCCTTGAGGCCGGAGAAAAATTCCTCTATCTCCCGGTCAAGCTCGGGTATGCCTTCCGCCCTTTCTTCCATGCCAATAGTATATAAAGGCCTGATTGCGGAAATATTTACTAAAATCGGGAGACTTGTTAACGATCCGTCCCGCCGAAACCCCGGGCCAGGCACAATATATGGGCTATTTCGCCGCGAGAAGCGCGAACGCGCCGCGATAAATCGGGATAGGGGCGGCGGTCGATAGACCGCCGTACCCCTCCCACACCACCGGACATGCGGGTCCGCATCCGGCGGTTCAGAAAGCGGCGTTACACTCCCGCCAGCCGTGGAACTCCCAATTTAGCAAAGTAACTGTCAGGCAGCGCAGTATGAACAGCTGAGGTTTTGGACATCTTCCAC
>CAZJUL010000141.1:0-7321 GCA_964549095.1 uncultured Elusimicrobiaceae bacterium | reverse complement strand
GGGGTGAAGATCTTCCGGGGCACGGTCTGGGTTATCCTGAACGCCTGCGCCCGCAAGATCTGCCTGACCTTGAAGACGCCCGTCTTCGTCGTGGAGACCGAGATGGTGCCGTTGGCCGGGTCTACCGTTCCGCCCAGCTTCACCTCTTCCACGCCGTTGTCGTAGAAGACCGAGTAATCGTAGGCGGAATAGACCGCCTGCGCCCTGAACCCGGAATTCCTGAAGAGCGGCAGGACGATGGAAACCTCCCCGGGGAAATCGCTGTTGAGGATAATATTGTTCCGCTCGTCCAGGAAGTAGAACCTGTAGGCGGAGAGAACGTTGCCGGTCTCCTGGCCGGGCAGGTTGTCGGTCACCGGGGTCAGCCTTCCGCCCGCCAGCGCGTCGTTCACGCCCTTGGGGATATCCGCGTAGGCGGGCTCGTCGGAGACGGAGACCGAGGTGCCGTCCGTATTGTGCAGCCAGACCGGCTCGCCGCTGGAGTTGTTATACTCGTCCACCGCCCTCACGAAGTACCAGATCGCGGAACTCACGGGAACGCTCCAGCTCAGGGTATCGCTGGACAGGGCCGCCACGAACTGCGGGACGCCGCCCATCACGCTGCTGGAGTAGATGTCGTAGGTCTTTATGTTGACCGGGCTGCCGGCGATGTCCGAAACGACGGCTCCCCAGGACATTACAAAGACGCCGCCGGAATTGTCGCCCGTAGCGAAAGCCTTCCGCGGATCGGAGGTGCCGTAGACCTGGGGCAGGAACAGGCTGCCCAGCTCGGCGTAGGCGGTCTGTATAGAGCTGAAGTTCCTGGCCTTGCCGCGGGCGTAATAGGTGGTGCGCGGCTGGAGGCCGCTGAAATCGATGGAAGAGGCGGAGGTCCAGCCGGGCGTGGTCACGGACTGGTAATCCGCCGTGCTGGAAACCTCGAGCAGGTATTCGGTCCCCGCGGTGTTGCCGGCCGAGAACGAGGCCGTGAAGCCGCCGGTGCTGATGTTCGAGAAGCCGGTCAGCGACGGGGGATAGGCCATGGTGACTATCTGGCCTATCTGCGCGAGCCCGCTGTAGACCATTATATCGTCGCCGACATAGACAGTAGCGTAGTAAGTGGCGTTGCCCAGCAGGTCGCTGAAGCGGTAGAGCTGCGAGCTGCCGGCCGCCGCCGTGGTGGTGACCTGCAGGGCGTAGGACGTGTTCGCGAAGGAATGGGCCGGGTCGGTGGAATAGTCTATCCTGAAATAGCCGGGACTCAGGTCGCCCGTGCTGCCGTCGTCGCCGGTGGCGTTCCACGACAGGTTCACCGCGCCGGCGGAATCGGAGAGCGCGGACAGCGAGCTGACCGGGTCCGGGGCTATGGCGGAGGTGTAGAAGGAATTGTTAGGAGAGACCCTGCCGGTCAGGTTGGCGGCGTCCCTGGCCCTGGCGGCCAGGTAGTAGAGCGGTCCGGGCGGCAGGCCGGAGAGCAGGCGCTGGGCCGTGGTCCCGGACGGCAGACCCGAAACGCTCAACACCGAAGCGACGGAGGAGAAGTTGGAGCCGTCCAGCGGGACGGTAGCCACTTTGAATTCATAAGAGGCCGCCTGGCCCCGGTACCCGTCCCCGCCTTTATGCGTCCAGGTCACGTCCGCTTCGCCTTCCCCGACGGACTGCGTGCTCACCGCGACGTCGGAAAGCACGCCGGGGCTGTGGCTGACTGAGGAATGGCCCGAGACGATCCGCCGCGACTTCCCGGAAATCACGGTCCCGGAGATCCCGCCGACTACCGATTCGAGCTTTTTGACGGAACTGCTGGACACGCTCAGCCCGCCGGAGAACGACTGGGTCTCCAGCAGTTTAGTCTGAGCCGGGGCGGAGACGCAGGTCATTACGACCAGGGCCGCCGATAAGATCGCGCTTTTATATTTCATATCGACCATCCGCTTTTGATACCGTCAAAATCCTTAATACGCCGTACACCGGCCCCCGCGCCTTATGGCGCGTGGGGCGCGGTGCCTATGGCTATCCAGTTATACGTATCCGTACCGGCTCCGTTAGCGGTGAACCCGGTCCTGGTCGGCACAGAGACCCACATCACGTTGCCGCCGGTCGTGTTGGTCAGCACGATTATCGGTATGCTTCCGGCCCTGAAGGCAGCCGTGAAGGTTACATTATCGGCGCCGCCGGTGAGCGTCCCCGAACCGGACTGCATCATCATCGGCATGATGCCGGTAGAGACGATGATCGCGTTCCCGGCCAGGGTAGAGGTAGAGCCGGCCACGTTAAGCTGGCCGCCCTTCACGTTTATCCCCGAACTGGTCACTATGCTGTACTGGTTCATTCCGGAAGCCGTGAAGGTGCCGCTGGAGGCGGTGATCCCTCCGGAGAAGCTGGCGGACGCCGCCACCACGCCGAAGGTCACCCTGACGCCGGAAGTGCTGGTGAACACTTTCTGGCCGGTCACGGTGTCGGTGCTGGCGAAGTAGACCGCCGTGGAGATGTTCGGTATCTGCGAGGCGGTGAAGCCGGTCAGCGCCGAGCCGTCCAGGCTGGCGAAGTAGGTCCCGCTTATGGCCTGCAGTTTGCCGGCCGCGTCGGTCAGCTGCACCTTGCCGCTGCCGGCTTTTATCACGCCGCGCAGTTCCGCGTCGCCGGTGGTGGTGACGCTGGAAGCCGTAATGGCTGACGAGAAGGTCTTGTGGCCGGTCACGGTCTCGAGCCCCGCCAGGTGTATGACCAGCGTGTCGGTGGCCTTCAGCGCCAGATCGTTGTCCAGGCCGCTTATCGCGCCCTGCGGTACGCCGTCCGCGTTGAACACCGGGTTCGTCGTGTAGGTCTTGATCCCGGTTATGGTCTCGTTCCCGGCCAGGTGCACCACCAGCGTGTCCGTAGCTTTAAGAGCAAGGTCGCTCGCCAGGCCGGTTATGCCGCCCTGCGGTATGCCGGTCAGGTTCGCGCCGCTCAGGCTGGCGAAATACGTGCTGCTTATGCCCTGTATCTTGCCGGTCGCGTCGGTCAGCTGCACTTTGCCGCTGCCGGCCTTTATCACGCCGCGCAGTTCCGCGTCGCCAGTGGTTGTGACGCTGGAAGCCGTAATGGCTGACGAGAAGGTCTTGTGGCCGGTCACGGTCTCGAGCCCCGCCAGGTGTATGACCAGCGTGTCGGTGGCCTTCAGCGCCAGATCGTTGTCCAGGCCGCTTATCGCGCCCTGCGGTACGCCGTCCGCGTTGAACACCGGGTTCGTCGTGTAGGTCTTGATACCGGTTATGGTTTCGTTCCCGGCCAGGTGTACTACCAGCGTGTCCGTAGCTTTAAGCGCAAGGTCGCTCGCCAGGCCGCTTATCTTACCCTGCAGTATAGAGCCCGCAAGCATGGCGTTCGTTATACCGCCGGCTTTGACCTGGAGTATATCGCCCGCGCCGATCTCGACGCTGAGGTTGTCCGTGTTAATATCCAGAGAAGCGGTAGCCACGTTCGTGGATATGCCCGCGCCCGCCACGTCGGCCATAAGTTTGTCGGCCCGCACGCTGTTCGGCGCTATCGTATCCGTGCCCACCGTGTATTTATCCTTGAACATGGTGGCGCCGGTGGCGTCTATAGTGATGACGCCGGACATCGCCTGCGCCAGCGCTTTGCCGGAGCTCTGCCCGACCAATATGTTGTTCTCAGGCAGCAGGACATTGGTCGCGTACAGGTTGCCGGTCGCGTCGGTCAGCTGCACCTTGCCGCTGCCGGCCTTTATCACGCCGCGCAGTTCCGCGTCGCCCGTGGTGGTGACGCTGGAAGCCGTAATGGCTGACGAGAAGGTCTTGTGGCCGGTCACGGTCTCAAGCCCCGCCAGGTGGATGACCAGCGTGTCCGTAGCCTTCAGCGCCAGGTCGTTGTCCAGGCCGATTATCGCGCCCTGCGGAATACCGTCCGCGTTGAACACCGGGTTAGTCGTGTAGGTCTTGATGCCGGTTATGGTCTCGTTCCCCGCCAGATGCACCACCAGCGTGTCAGTAGCCTTCAGCGCCAGGTCGTTGTCCAGGCCGATTATCGCGCCCTGCGGTATGCCGTCCGCGTTGAACACCGGGTTCGTCGTGTAGGTCTTGATGCCGGTTATGGTCTCGTTCCCCGCCAGGTGCACAACCAGCGTATCAGTAGCCTTAAGTGACAGATCGTAGGCCAGGCCGTCAACGCCGCCCTGCACTATGCCGGTCAGGTTCGCGCCGCTCAGGCTGGCGAAATACGTGCTGCTTATGCCCTGTATCTTGCCGGTCGCGTCGGTCAGCTGCACTTTGCCGCTGCCGGCCTTTATCACGCCGCGCAGTTCCGCGTCGCCAGTGGTTGTGACGCTGGAAGCCGTAATGGCTGACGAGAAGGTCTTGTGGCCGGTCACGGTCTCAAGCCCCGCCAGGTGGATGACCAGCGTGTCCGTAGCCTTCAGCGCCAGGTCGTTGTCCAGGCCGATTATCGCGCCCTGCGGTATGCCGTCCGCGTTGAACACCGGGTTAGTCGTGTAGGTCTTGATGCCGGTTATGGTTTCGTTCCCGGCCAGGTGCACAACCAGCGTATCAGTAGCTTTCAGCGCCAGGTCGTTGTCCAGGCCGGATATCGCGCCCTGCGGTATGCCGTCCGCGTTGAACACGGGGTTAGTCGTGTAAGTCTTGATGCCGGTCACGGTTTCATTCCCCGCCAGGTGGACGACCAGCGTGTCCGTAGCCTTCAGCGCAAGATCGTTGGCCAGGCCGTTTATGCTGCCCTGCACTATGCCGGTCAGGTTCGCGCCGCTCAGGTCCGCTATATAAGTGGCGCTCAGGGCGGGGATCCTGCCGTCCGTGCCGATGATGCCGACGTTGCCCGAGCCGGCGTTTATGCCGCCGGCCACGTCGATAGCGTTGGCGCCTGCGTCGCTAAACACGGCGCTGGAAGCCTTGACGGCGCCCGTGGCTTTCATATCCGCGTCGGACTTTATGTTGCCGTGCACGTCGAACACTTCCACAGGCGACATGCCTATGCCGACCTTGTCGGTGGGGGTCACCAGCGTGACCTCGCCGGCGCCGGAGGCCCAGGCGCTCGCGCCGCCGGAGGCCAGCTGCGTCCAGGACGCGCCGTTGGAAACATAGAGGAACTTATTCCCCGAATTATAATAGACCGCACCCTCGCCCACGGTGGCCGCGGGCGCGGAAGCGAAGTTCCCTATCCGTATCGCGGACGCCGAGATCACCACGTTGGTGGAGAAGGTTATCGGGCCGCCTGAGGCGGAGCCGAAAGTGAGCGCGCCGGAATAGGTCCCGGAGAGGGACGCGTCCGGGACGGTCCCGGTAAGCTGCGGGGCGTTCAATTTACCGGCCGCGTCGGTTATCTGGGTCCCGGCGCTGCCCGCCTTTATCACGCCGCGCAGTTCGGCGTCGCCTATCGTGGTCACGCTCGAAGCGGTGATGCCGTTCGCGAATACGGCCGATGCGGCGGAAACGCCGTACTTCAGGCTCAGGCCGCCGATCGCGGTCACCGTAACCGAGGAGGTGAAAGTCTTTATGCCGGTTATATTCTCCGGCCCCGCCAGGTGGACCACCAGCGTGTCGGTAGCCTTCAGCGCCAGGTCGTCATCCAGCCCGTCTACGGAGCCCTGCTGGATGCTGGTCAGGTTGGCCCCGCTCAGATCCGCTATATAAGTGGCGCTCAGCGCGGGTATCCTGCCGTCAATGCCGATGATGTCCACGTTGCCGGAGCCGGCGTTAACGCCGCCCGCTATGTCGAGAGCGCCCGCGCCGGCGTCGCTGATGACGGCCGTCGCGGCGTATACGCCGAACTGGGCCTTGATAGTGCCCGCCACGTCCAGTTTTTCGTCCGGGGACTTGCCGACGCCGACCTTATCGGCGGCCGCGGTAAGAGTGGTCAGGCCGCCGGCGGTCTGCCAGGCGCTGGCCCCGCCGGTCGCCAGCGGGCTCCAGACCGAGCCGTTGGAGACGTAGAGCTGAGCGTCGCTGGTATTGTAATACACGCCGCCGGCGCCCACGTGCGTGCCGGGGCTGGAGGCGAAATTGCCGACCCGCAGCTGCGAGTCCGCCATGACTACGTTGGTGGAGAAGGAGATGGGCCCGCCCGCGACGGTAGAGGTGATGTTCTTCAGGCGCAGCATGTCGTTCACTATCTCCAGGGTGAGGTTGTCGGCGTTCACGTCCAGCACGCCGGAGGAGCTGTTGGTGGAGATGCCCAGGCCGGCCACGCCGGAGTTCAGCTTCCTGGCGTAAACCTGGTTCTCCAGTATCTTGTCGTTCGTTATGGTGCCGTCCGCCAGCTTGGTGGCGGTGACCGCGTAGTCGTTTATCTTGGCGGTGGTGACGCCGTAGTTCTTTATCTGCAGGCGGTCGCTGGCCGAGATTTCCAGGGTCGCGCCGTCTGCGTTGACATCCAGCGCTCCGGTGGCGGTGTCGCTGGAGATGCCGAGCCCCGCGGCGTCGACAGCCAGCTTTTTGGCCGTTACGCCTCCGTCCGGGATCTTCGCCGTGACCACGGCGTTGTCGGCTATATCGGCGGTCGCTATCGCGCCCGCGAGTATGGAGCCGGGCCGCACGCCGTTGGCGCCCACCGAAGAGACCACTATCGTATCGGCGAGCACGCCGGCGCCCAGCGCTGTCAGGGAAACCTTGTTAGGTTCGTCTATAAGCGCGAGTTTCGTATCGGCTATCGCCGCGGTTGGGCTTATGTCGGCGTCCGCTATGGCGCCGGCGAGTATCGAGCCGGGCCGTACGCCGTTAACACCCACCGAAGACGCGACCACCGTATCCGCAAGCGTGCCGCCCGCCAGGGCGCTCAATGACACCTTTCCGGCGGTAGCTATCGTGGCCAGCTTGGTGTCCACTATGGCCGCGGAGTCGTTGATATCGGCGTTAACTATCGCGCCGGCCAGGATGGAACCGGGCCGCACGCCGTTAATACCCACCGAGGACGCGACCACCGTATCCGCAAGCGTGCCGCCCGCCAGGGCGCTCAATGACACCTTTCCGGCGGTAGCTATCGTGGCCAGCTTGGTATCCTCTATGCCGGCGCCAGCCGCTATATGGGTGGAAACCAGGGTGCCGGCTATGATATCCGTGCCCAGCATACCCACCGAGAACTTGCCGATGTCGAAGCCGGAGGCGGCCAGCTTGGCGTTCGTCACCGCTCCGTCAACTATGGAGCCCTCGTGCACCGCGCCGACGGCCACGGAGGAGATCTTTTCCAGGTAGGAAGCGTCCGCGTCCGCCAGGGTGACAGCGCTGAACTTCTTCAGCTTGCCGTTGGTCCCGTCTATAGAAACGATATCGTCGTTCAGCTTGGCCAGCGTGACCGCGTCGGCCGCTATCTTGGCCGCGCCGACGCCGCCGTC
>CAZJUL010000140.1:0-7323 GCA_964549095.1 uncultured Elusimicrobiaceae bacterium | reverse complement strand
TGTGGGTCAATACCCCGGACATACTGACCGAATACCTGCAGTTCGGCGGGCGCGCCGCCTTCATGGTGCGCCACGTGCTGGCCGCCACGCTGGGCGCCAGCTACGGCGTCTACGGGCCCGCGTTCGAGCTGTGCGAGAGCGCCCCGCGCGACCCCGGCCGCGAGGAATACCTGAATTCCGAGAAATACGAGCTGAAGCACTGGGACCTGCACCGGCTGAACACCATACGCAGCCTGATAGCGCGGGTGAACCGCATACGCCGGGAGAACCCGCCGCTGCAGAACGACTCGAACCTGCGCTTTTTCCCGATGGACAACGAGCAGATGCTGGCCTACGGGAAGCAGGCCGGGAACGACTTTATCCTGGTGGTGGTCAACCTGGACGCGAACTACAGGCAGGCCGGCTGGGTGCACCTGCCGATGCGGGACCTGGGCCTGCCCGAGTCCGGCCGCTACCAGATGCACGACCTGCTGGCGGACAGGCATTACCTGTGGCAGGGGCCGCGCAATTACGTGGAGCTGGACCCGAAGGTCTGCCCGGCGCATATCTTCCGCCTCAGGCGCTACGTGAGGACGGAGGCCGATTTCGATTATTTTCTGTAGCCCCGGTAAAGGCGGGGACACCTTGCGGCAAGGTGTCCCCAGTGCTTGCTGCTTTTAGGACACTGATGAGAAGGAACCAGAAATTCCCCCGCAGATTGTTGCTGGCCTCAGCGCTTCTGGCGCTGTGCGGCGGCGCGCTTTTCGCGGACAATATCTGCTTCAAGGTGCCCGGCGGCAAAACCTACGGCTGCCGCGGCGACGATTTCTGCCGCCGCCAGGGCAGCGGCAACTGGGAATGCGTCCCCCAGGACGGGGAGAACGCTTACCCGGCCCGGGCGCTGTCGCAGCCGCAGCAGACCGGCTTCGGGGCGGCGAAGGACGGCGGGGTCAAGCTGACCGGGATGTCCGGGTTCATGCCCCTGTTCCTGGAAGCCGAGAGGATATCGGTAAAGAAAGCGACGGCCAAGACCCTGCAGGCGAAGATCAACGCCTACACCCAGGCCATAGCGGCGTGGAAGGAATCCGACGGGAACAAGAACAAGGCCCTCGCCTACGCCAACCGCGGCTTCGTCCGGGCCCTGCTGCGCGACTACGACGGCGCCGAGAACGATTTCGGCGTAGCCGTCAAAAAAAATCCCGGGGACCCGCTTCCCCACACCTATCTCGGCCACCTTTATTACACCCAGGAGAAGTTCGAGCAGTCCGTCATCTCGTTCAGGCGGGCGTTCTCGTTCGGGCTGGACGAGGACTACGCCGACCAGTCTTCGGAGGCGCACCGGCTCCACGATAACGCCATCAGGATAATTGAGGCGAAAAGACTGGCCGAGGCGCGGCAAAAAGAAGAGCGGGAACTGCGCGAAAAGGAAAAGCTGAGGCGCGAGATGGAGAAGGCCGCGGCCGACGCGCTGGCCAAGGCGCAGGCCCTGGAGCAGGAGAAGGCAAAGGCCGCGCGGGCGCAGCAGGGGGCTGGTATCCCCGTTTACGACCCCGCCCTGACCGCGCAGGACCCGCGCGGGCGCGGCGCGGACAGGCCCAAGCGTGGCGAGCCCGGGAGGCGCGGCGATGAGCCGGCCCCGAAGAAGAAAAGCGACTGGGTGGGCTATTGCGTGATAGGGATGTTCCTGACCACGGCGTTCTTCCTGCTGGTCACCTACCTGGTGCTGAAAAAGGACCAGCGCAGGATACGCCAGGAGCTGGGGCCGCTGGCAAAAGAGCTGGGCGTGGACGTGAAATGGATGTTCGTCGGCCTTTTCATCCCGCCGGACACCGAGTTCCACGGCAAGCTGATGGTGACGCTGGTCATCTGCGCGGTGCTTGGGCTCCTGGGCGCCGGCTTCGTGTTTTTCTTCAGCCCCCACCACGAGGTCGCCATCAAGATACTTTCCGGCCCTCTGATCTCCGGGGCCATAGTCTGCCTGAGCGTTTTCGGCTCCTACTCGCTGAAGACCGGCGCTGAAGGCCGCCCCGTTAACCTCCCCTCCCAGACCGGCTGGACCCCCGCGGCCGCCCCGGCGGATTACCAGCCGACCTTCACTGAAGACACCGTCCTGCCGGACGTCCCGTCCCGGCCTGAAATCTCCTCGCGCACGCTCCGGTCCTCCTCGGCCCGCGCCCGGCAGATCAGGTCCATGATGGATACCGGGAACTTCAAGGAAGCCCTGGAGATGTTCTCCAAGAAAAGCCCGCTGAAGATAACGGACGCCGACAAGGACCAGCTGGTGGAGATCTACATAGGGCTGGGGGATTTCGAGCGGGCGGGCACGCTGTTCGACGCGCTGAAGGGCAGCGCCCTGCTGGCGCAGAACCTGCCGCGCTACGAGGCGTTCGCGGGCGCCTGCCGCCTGAAGGGCGGGAAAGACCTTTCGCGCAGGATCTGCCGCGGCCTGTTCGAGGCCATGAAGAACCCGACCGCCAGTATGGCGGCCGGCGCGCCGGCGTATTACCAGCTGGCCGGCTTCTGCGAGGGCGCCGACGACGGGGAGCTGGCGCGCGATATCTTCAAGCACATGATGGATTCCGGCTATGACAAATTCAAGGACACGGCCGCGCGCTACGCGGAGCTGAAGAACAAGCTCTTCATAGCGGTAGCCGCGCCGGCGCCCAGCGTGCCGGCCGCCGCGGCCGCCGTCGGCGGGCCCATAGGGCAGGTGCTGAACAACCAGTACGAGCTGAAAGGTGAGCTGGGCGAAGGCGGGATGGCCAAGGTCTACGAGGGCCTGGACAGGAAGACCAGGAAAAAGGTGGCGGTGAAAAAGATGCATCCCTGGCTGAAGAAATTCCCCGAGGAGCACAAGCGCTTCGTGCAGGAGGCCAAGATCGTCAGCCGGCTGACCCACCCGAACATAGTGGGGGTGCAGGCCATAGTGGAGCAGGAGGGGGAGATCTACCTGATCTTCGACTACGTGGACGGGAAGACCCTGGCCGACGTGCTGAAGGAAAAAGGCCTGATGCAGTTCCAGGAGTGCAAGAACATCTTCAAGGGCATCTGCGACGCGGTCTACTACGCGCACAAGGCCAATGTCATACACAGGGACCTGAAGCCCTCCAATATAATGGTGACGAAGGAGAACCAGGCGCTGGTGATGGACTTCGGCCTGGCCAGCGAGCTGCGGGAGAGCCTTACCCGCGTCACGCACCAGACTACATCCGGCACGCCGGCCTACATGGCGCCGGAGCAGTACGTGGGCATAGTGAAGAGGGAATCGGACATCTACGCGATGGGCGTCTGCCTCTACGAGATGCTGACGGGCAAGCTCCCGTTCATGACGGGGGATATAATGCAGCTGAAGAACGACAGGAGCTTCCGCGCGGCCAGCTCCGAGCTGCCGTGGCTGCCGGCCGGCATAGACGACATCATCTCCCGCGCGCTGGCCCCCGAGCCGTCGCAGCGGTTCGCCGACACCAAGGATTTCTACGACGCCATAGACAAGCTGTGAGCCGCGGTACCTGTTCGTTAAATTACCACATCAAGACAATCTCCGCGGATACCCGGCGACTCTGCGCCCGGGCGGCGGTCGGTTTTCAGTATTCCGGGTCGGGGAGACCTTTGGGTATGGGGAAAGTCTGTGCCGTTTTAAAAGGCGCGCCGGCCGTGTGGTTGTACATCGAAACAACGACCCCGTCAGAGGCCAGGAGAAGGGTCTTGGTTATATAGTCGTGGGGGTTCACGAAATCGGTGTTGTGTATGTTGATAACATTGTTGACGACTTTTCGCTTGGTGGTAAATATGGCGTTAGCGGGGTGTACGTGGGTATGGCCGGAAACCCACAACATTACCTGCGGGTTGTGCGCGAGGATCTTCAGTATCTTGCCAAGCGGCTGCGCCACGTGTTCGGTTTTCGTGCTGCCGCCGTCCCCCGGAAGAGGGGCGTGGAAAAACACTATCGTGGGAACGCCCTTGTGTTTGTTAAGTTCGTCGGCGAACCAGTCGCGTTCATCTTTGGACATCTCGGTCAGGTAGTCGGACTCCAGCCTGCCGTCTTCCGTCAGCGGGCCGCGCGTCACGTCATCACAGGAAAGGAAGATCAGCAGGTAGGGGTGGGCCATCATGCTGTAATACAGGGGTTTGGCCGCATTACCGGAGATAAAATTCTTCTTGAACACTTCAAGCTTGTATTCGCGTTCTTTCTTGGTGGCGTAGCCGGTCCCGTTGACCCTCTTGTCGTTGTACAGATACTCGTGGTTCCCGGTTACGGCGCAGTAAGGCTTTTTGAGTTTGCCCAATACCTTGGCCGCGTAGCCATATTCCTGTTCGCTTCCGCGTTTTTCCACTATATCTCCGACAAGGGCCACCAGGTTCACGTCAGGCCAGGAATTGATATCCCGTATGACTTTGACGGTCTGGGGTCTTTCAGGCGTGAGGTGCAGATCGCCGAGGACGGTGATCTTGTACGGGGAGGCGGCATTGACGGAGGTAAAAAGGAAAAGGGAAGCGGCCCATATCGCGGCAAAAAAGGTCTTTTTCATAAGAGCGTCTCCTGAGGTTCCAACGGCCGCCGGTTGCGGATAAATTTTAAATCTTTCCCTTGAAGTTCAGGACCACGACTATCATGAAGAGTATCCCGGCCGCCCCGCCCCAGAGCAGGATGGTCCCGGCCAGGCGGCCGGCCTTCTGCGCCCCGGTCAGCGGCGCCGCGCCTTCAACCGACGGGGCCGGCGGAAACTTCCTGCGCAGCAGCACGCCGATGACCACCGGCACGAACGGCACGGCCAGCAGCAGCGCGGTCTCCAGCAGGTAGCGCAGGTCCGTCATCGCGCCGGCACCTCCCGCCCGTTCTTGTAGCAGGCTTTCTTGCCCGCCACGTAGCCCGGCGTGGTCGCTTCCTGGTTGCCGAAAATGCGCGTCAGCAGGGGCATGCGGCCGGGCACTATCCCGAAGGTGCGGTAGCCGCAGACCACCGCGTCCTTGACATACAGGCTGGTGTCCAGGGCCAGGTCCAGGTTCCAGGTCTTTTCCCACTGCAGCCGGGCTTCATCGGCCGGTATGCCGTCCAGCCGGTCCTGGAAATACGGCAGGCTGAAGTAAAGCAGGCGCCGGGTGACCATTGAGAGCCCCACCGCCGGGTTCAGCGTGGCGCCGCCTATGGAGGCGGTATTGCAGCCGGAGAACTGTATCACCCCGTTCTTCGCCATCTTGGTCTGCAGCAGCCTTCCGGCGGTTTCGGCGTCGTAGCTGGCCGGGCCCACGGTCTGCATACCGGGCGCGCCGTGGCCGTAGAAGATCACTTTCGTGACGGAGCCGGCCGGCAGTTTGCGTATGGCGGCCTCGGCCTGCTGCTGGTCCCTGAAGGTCTGCGTCTGTCCGCCGGCTGTTATGGTGAAGCCGTAGGCGTCGGAGGTCAGCGCGGTCGATTTCTTTTCTTCGGGCTTCGCCGCTGCGACCGCGGGCTGGGCCTTCAGCTGCGGTATGGCGAAAGCGGATTTTTTCTGTGCGGCCGCGGCGGCGGCCTGCCCGGGCGCTGAGCGTCCGGGGGTATGGCCCGGCCCGCCGGCCAGTACCGGTTCACGGCCGGAAACGCGCATCCCGTCGTAAAGCTTCGAGAAGCTGTCCGCGTTCAGGGACGACGGGTCTTCCGCCGTGAATTCCTTCAGTGAAGACGCGGAGGCGCCGGGCGGCGGCTGTGCGGCCGCTTTGTCCGGGTCCGCCCGGAATTCGGCCGCGCCGCGCGGCGCGCGCAGTTCTTCTATCGCTTCGGCTGTCAGGTAGGGCGCCAGGTCCCGGGCGTCGCGGTCGTCCAGTCCCTGCGCGGCCTTGGCCAGTTTTACTTTGACCGCTGAAAGTTTGCGGGCCAGCGCTTCTGCCCGGTCCTTTCCCAGCCAGACGCTGACCGCGCGGAGGTTGCCGTCCTGGGGGCTGCCAGCGTGTTTAGCCAGCGCCGCGCCGTCCCACTTCTTCGCGGCGCCCTCGAAATAGGCGTTAACCTCTTCCCGCCGCTCCCGGGCCGGCTTGCGGGCTTCGGCCAGCAGCCGTTCCTGCGCGTCCCCCGGCAGGGCGGCCCACGCTTCGGGCGTGAAGGCTTTGCGCTCCTGGAAATAGCTGAATTCGGCCGAATAGCCGGGCGCGTTCCAGGGCGTGCCCTGGGCGAATGCGGGACTTCCCGCAAGGGAGGCCAAAAGGAGCAGGGCGATGAAGCGCGGGTAGTTCATAATGATAAATGCGAACGCACTTATAGTTTAGCTGATATTACCCGAATGTCAACCCCTTAAGCTGCGCGCCGACAAAGAAAAAACCGCCGGGGTAGCCGGCGGTTCGGGCGCTGCCGCGAAGCGGCGGCTATTCCAGCTGGTTCCAGCCTTTCCTCGCCCCGCCGATATGAAGGACGCCGTAAAGGAAGAGGACGCCCAGCAGCCCTACGATTATCTGCGAGACGCTCATCCCGGTGGACAGGTTGACGCCCAGCGCTATGACGGAGGTGACGCAGAAGGCGTAAAACCCCCATTTTTTCCACCAGAACAGCGCCACGGCGCAGGCCGCATTAACCAGGCTGCCCAGCGCCAGCACGGGGAAGGCCCAGTCCGGCATGGCGGCCCGGAGCTTGAGCGCCTGTGCCCCGAAAATATAGACAAGGGCGAACACGGAGTTCGCAATAAGCATCAATATGAGCCAGGCGGTCAGGCAGCCGTGCCGCTGTTTTTCAATGGCCGGCTGCGGCGCCGCCGCGGTCGGCTCTTGTGCGCCCGCATTTCCGTTCGCCGGAGTTTCCGCGCCGGGACCTGTTTCTTCGCTCATTTGTGCCCCCTAAAGTTAATCTGCCGCTGCTATATAATTATACCACACCCGCCCGCCGCCCCGGCGTCCGCTGCTATTCGGCTTTAACGGCGACGGGGTGCGCGGCAGGCTGTGCGTCGTGCCCGCCGTGCATGTACTTTTTCCTGAACCAGATCTCCAGGTCGTCGAACAGGGAGTAGGTTACCGGGGTCATTAAAAGCGTTATCAGGAGCGACAGCGACTGGCCGCCTATGATGACCATCGCCATGGTGCGGCGGGTGCCCGAGCCGGCGCCGGTGCCGAGCGCCGTCGGGATCATACCCGCTATCAGCGTCAGTGTGGTCATAAGTATCGGGCGCAGCCGGGTCTTGTTCGCCTCTATCATCGCCTGGTGGCGGGGCAGTCCCCTCGCGCGCAGCGTGTTGGTGTAATCCACCTGCAGTATCGAGTTCTTGGTCACAATGCCGAACAGCATGAACATGCCCATTATGGCGAACAGCGTCAGGTTCTGGCCCGTAATGAACAGCGAGATGATGGCGAACGGTATGGTCAGCGGCAGCACTATCATGATGG
>CAZJUL010000139.1:0-7356 GCA_964549095.1 uncultured Elusimicrobiaceae bacterium | reverse complement strand
CTCGCCAAAGACCGGCTGATAGGAACGGCCGAGCTCATCAACAAGAAGGACGGCCCCGCCTTCACCGCCGGGGACCAGGCGCTCTTTGCCCGCTATTGCGGCATCGCCGCCATAGCCGCGGACAACGCACTTCTCCGCGCGAACGCTATAGAGCAGGACCGCCTGCAGCGCGATATGGAGATAGCGGAGCAGATCCAGCGCGCCTCGCTGCCCTCGGATATCCCGTCCATACGGAACCTGCGCGTCGAATGCCGCAGCATCGCCTGCCGCTACGTGGCGGGCGACGTGATCGACATAACCGGGCTTCCCGACGGAAGGCTGGCCGTGCTGGTGGCGGACGTTTCCGGAAAGGGCGTGCCGTCGCCGCTAAATTTTCCGCGGATTTCGAGTACCTCGCGAGACAAGAGCCCGAGGGCGGCGCGCTTATGGGCCGGCTGAACGCCATTGTTTCCAGGCGCTCTACGCGGGGAATGTTCGTCACCGCCGTTTACGCCGTGATAGATCCCGCCTCGGGCGCCGTGCAGTTCGTCAACGCGGGGCACCTCCCGCCCGTAATAGTGGGCCCCCGCCCGGGCGATTACCGCGCGGCGGCCGGTCCCGGCTATCAGCCGCTCGGCGTGGCTGAGGACCAGGAGTACCGGAGCGCCGGGGTTACACTGGCTCCAGGAGAGCGCATCGTTTTTATGACCGACGGGGTATGGGACGCCAGGTCGCCGGGCGGCGGCCGCTTTGGCGAGGCGAAGGTGCGGGAGGCGCTGTCCGACCGGCCGGAAATCGCGGTGCCCCGGCTTATGAAGGCCATAGCGCGGTTCACCGCGGGGCAGGTCCTGGCCGACGATATCACGGTGGTGGGAGCGGGCTACGGGGATTACGAAGAACGCACGTTCCCGTCGCAGACCAAGTCGCTTTCCCTGGCCAGGCAGTTCGTGGAGCAGCTGGCGCGGGCGCACGGCCTGAACGACAGGAAGACCGGGGCCGTATTGCTGGCGGTCACCGAGGCCGCGGCCAATATCATAAAGCACACCTATAAAATGGACCCCGGCGGGAAGATCCGGATTGGGGTAGGGCGGGGAGCCGGGCAATTTTCGGTCCATCTCCGCGATTGGGGGGCCAGGCAGGAGCCGGGAGGGTTCGTTTCGCGCGAGCTCGAAGACGTGCGACCGGGCGGGCTGGGGCTCCGCTACATGCGCGGGGTCATGGACGTGGTCGAATTCGACGACAGGCTCTGGGACGGGAACGAGCTCCATATGCTGATCCGGGGGTAAAGAACCATGCAGATAACTACTGAGATCCTGGCAGGCACGCGGCTGGGCCGCGCGGCGGTGATATCTCCGGCCGGGGAAGTGGACATGCACGAGTCGCCCAGGCTGCGCGCGGCGCTGCTGGACGCCATCGCGCTCAGGCCCGCGGCCGTGGTGGTGGACCTTGCGGGGGTGACGTTCATAGACAGTTCGGGGGTGGCCACGCTGGTCGAAGCGATGAAGCTGGCCAAAGCCGAAGGGCTTTCGCTGGTGCTGGCCGGCATGAGCGACAAGGTCAGGGATGTTTTCGCGCTGGCCAGGCTGGATAAGTTCTTCACGCTCGCGGCGTCGCGCGGGGAAGCTTTGGGAGATTAAGGGGCGCAGGTATGGAAAACATCGCGGGAGAGCTGGGCGCCAGGTTCTATGCCGGGCTGCGCTATGTCGGCGGGATGGGCTGGCTGCTCGCCGACACGCTCTCGTTCATCTTTATCGCGCCTTTCGGCCGGCGGAAGCTGCGGGTGCGCGGCGCGCCGGTCTTCGAGCAGCTGGTGCGGGTAGGCTTCTCCAGCCTCGGGATAGTCTGCCTGGTGCAGTTGTTTATCGGGGTAGTGATAGCCCTGCAGCTGGCCAACCTGCTCAAAACGTTCGGCATCAAGGAATACGTAGGCAGCGTGGTGGGGCTGGGCATCTTCCGGGAGCTCGGGCCGCTTATGACCGCTATGGTGATGGCCGGCTACGCCGGAGCGGCGATGTCGGCCGAACTGGGCACGATGGTCGTAAGCGAGGAGCTGGAGGCGCTGCGCGCCCTCGCCATCTCGCCGGTCCGCTACCTGGTGGTCCCGCGCTTTATCGCCGCGGCGCTGATGATCCCCTGCGTTACAATGATAGGGAACTTCGTCGGCGTCCTGGGAGGGATGGGCATCGCCTGGAGCGTCCTCCATATTTCCCCGGACCTCTTCATCCAGAAGATGCTGGAAACGCTGGCCCTCTCGGACGTGGTCGTCGGCATTTTCAAGAGCTGGGCTTTCGCGGTCCTCATCGCCCTCATCGCCTGTTTCGAGGGCCTGCGGGTCGACTCCGGGGCCGAAGGCGTCGGCAGGGCGGCCACCCGCTCGGTAGTATATTCGATAGTGATGATCATCTCCGCGGACTGTCTGTTCGCCGCGGTATTCCGGATGCTGCTGGGCCGCTGAACCTATGAATACAGAAGGAGCGAAGCCGATCGTGGTCAGGAACCTGGTCAAGAAATTCGGCGACCAGGTCGTTCTCGACGACCTGAATTTTCATGTCAATAAAGGCGAGATCCTGGTGATCATGGGCGGCAGCGGCTGCGGGAAGTCGACCCTGCTGCGCCTGCTGATCGGCGCGACGCGCCCCACTTCGGGCAGCATCGAGATGCTGGGAACCGACCTCACGCGGCTGGACGAAGAGGGGCTGGACGACCTGCGCAAAAAGACCGGCATCCTCTTCCAGTCGGGCGCGCTCTTCAACTCGATGACGGTGGGCGAGAATATAGCCCTGCCGCTCCAGGAACATACGGCGCTTTCGGCCGACGTGATAGAGATCATGGTCAAAATGAAGCTGGAGATGGTGGGCCTGCGGGACTTCGAGCACCTCAAGCCCGCCGAGCTCAGCGGGGGCATGAAAAAACGCGTGGGCCTGGCCCGCGCCATGGCGCTGGACCCGCAGATAATGTTTTACGACGAACCCTCCGCCGGGCTGGACCCCGTGGCCAGCGCCATGATAGACGAGCTGATGCTGGACCTGAACAAAAAGACCGGGGTGACTTCGATAGTCGTGACCCACGATATGGGCAGCGCTTTCAAGATCGCCCACCGGATGATACTGCTTTTCAAGGGCCGCGCCGTAGCCGTGGGAACGCCCGCCGAGATGCGCTCTTCCGGGGACCCCCTGGTACAGCAGTTCATCAACGGCCTTGCCGACGGGCCGATCCCGCTGCGGGTGTCGAGAAAGGATTACGCGGAGGACCTGCTTGAGCCGTTCGTCGAGCGTTTTTAAGGAGCTGATATGAGAACACGGTCTGAAATTAAGGCGGGGGCTGTCATCCTGGCGGCGCTGTTCCTGGGGGGCGTGATCCTTGTGGCTTCCGGGAACTGGGGCTCCCTGTTCAAAAAGAAACAGACGCTGCGCGTGCTGTTCACCGATATCCAGGGTTTGAAGATAGAGGACCCTGTCCAGGTGATGGGCATGGAGCTCGGAAAGGTTACGGGCATAGAAGTGACCCATTTCACGGACGAGGCGGGCCGCCGCGCGGCGGGGGTGGAGGTGACGGCCAGGGTGGCGTACGCCGAGGCGTTCCCCACGGACACGAGCTTCGCCGTGGACCGCTCGCTTACCGGCATCTCGATGCTGACGGTCACACCGGGGCGCGCCGCGGAGAACATAGCGCCCGGAGAGAGAACGAGGGGAGAGGATCCCGTCCAGATCACGGAACTGGCCAAAAAAGCCGGAAGCATCGCCCGGCGCATTGATGAATTCGTCGCCGCGCTGGCGGACAAGAAGATGGCGGGCGCGGCGCACGCTGCCGTGCAGAACCTGAAGGAGGCCAGCGAACTGGCGAAATCGGTCATGGCCTCCCTCAACCGGTCGATCCCCGCCGCGGAAGCCGGCCTGGTCAACAGCGTGAAGAACCTGGAAGAGCTGTCTGGCGCGGTCAACACGGCGGTATCGGATAATAAGGCCCGCGTAGCCGACACCCTGACGAAATTCCAGACCGCCTCCGGGTTCCTGGCGCGGGCGGGGGAGAACGCGGACAAGATGATGGCCGGCAGCCGCGATCCCCTTATCCGCACCTTCGCCAACGCCGAACAGGCGTCGGCCAACCTCAAGTCGGTCACGCGGCAGCTCCGCTGGCAGCCCTGGCTCCTGCTGAGAAAACCGGGCAAGGCCTCGGAGCGGGAGCGCGCCGTCTATAACGCGGCGCTGGACTTCAGCGAAGGGGCCGATGCGCTGAACAGGTCGGTTAAAGAACTTGCGGCTTTCATGGATTCCGCCGGCGCAAAGAACGGTTCGGCCGGGATCGATACTGAAAAACTAAAAGGCCTCATGGAAGAGGTCCACGGCAACCTGGAAAAGTCGGTCGCGCTGGAAAGCAAATTGTGGAAGGACGTGACGGATAAAAGGTAAAGGCGGATCAAAGACCATATGCTCTCTCCAGATAGCCCGGTAGTGCGGGCGGCGCTGCTGGCCCTTGCGGCCGCGGGCGCGCTGGCGGCCGGCCTGCCGGTCCCCGCCCTCGCCGGGAACAAATATTCGCCCTGCGCCCGGGTCCAGTTCTCGGGCGGGGAGAAGATCGTCCTCAACGCCATGGAGAAACGCCTGGTCTGCGGCGATCCTTCCACCGAGGGCTGGGGCCAGATCCCTTTCAACCAGGCCGAGCGCTTCCTGCAAACCTTCCTCCAGCAGAGGGGTTACCTGGAGCCCAGATTCGAGCCGGGCCAGGATGTCCTCATGGTGGACCCCGGCGTGAAGGTCCGCGTCGGAACATTCACCGTCACCGGCCTGCCGCACGGAGTGGATCCCCGCAAACTGCGCAAGATCAAAGGCGAGTTCCTGACGCCCAAACTGCTCGATAAGGCAAAGACCGCCCTGCTCGGCGCCCTCCAGAACCGGGGTTACGCCTGCCCGGCCATAGAACTTAAAGCTAACGGGACCACGGGAGAGATAGCGGCGGAAGTCCGCCCCGGCGAGGTTTACAGCTTCGGCCACCTGACCTCCCAAAGAACGGATGACGTATACCCGAAGGCTTTCTACCGCTACGAAGCTTTCAAGCGCGGCCAGCGCTTCGATTCCAGGCTGCTGGACCTGACCGCGCAGCGGAGCATGTCCGACTCGCTGTTCTCAAGCGCCTACTTCGAGGTGAGCTGCTCTACGGCCGGGCTGACCATTACCGAGCGGGTCGTAGCCGGCGAACCGCGGCTCTACAAGCTCGGGATCGGGTTCGACACCGAGGGGCTGTTCATCGGCAAGGCGCAGTGGCATAACTCCCGCATAGGGCCGCGGAGCAATTCCTTCGACGCCTCGCTCTACACCAATTACCGCGAACAATCGGCGGTCGCGGCCTTCCGCTACTTCATGGGTCCCGCCTCCCGGCTCTTCCTGATGCCGAAGCTGACCTTCGCGCGCCAGAACTTCGAGCAGTATGAAGCCGTCCGCTCGGAATTCGCCCTGCTGCCGGCGCTGAGCCGGGACACCAGGCACCTGCGCGCCGAGTTTTCGGCCGGCCCGGCGCTGGAGTACGTAAACACCATCCGCGGGCTGGGGCCCGCAAAGGACAGATACCTCGCTTTCCAGGCCCAGCTGGAATTCCGCAGCCACCTGTTCGAATATTACGCCGGCGAGCCGCGTACCGGCGGGCGCGTCGCCTTCAGGTCGCAGTCGCGGGTGGCGGGGTGGGACTCCTCCATAACGGCGCACCTCGTCAGCGTGCAGGGGGAGCAGCTCTGGAACCTGGGCGGTTATGATCCGCCGGCCCTGGTGTTCGCCACGCGCTGGCGCGGGCAGAGCACGCTGGTCAACAATAAACTCGTGGCCGAGGGAAAGCTCCCCCTGGATATGCGATTTTTTATGGGCGGCGACGCCGACCTGCGCGGGACGGGCTTAAACAGCGTGCCGGCCGATACCGCAGGCCTGCTTAGTATGATCTATGACGGCGTAGAACTGAGGATGGGGGAGGTGTTCCCTTACGGGATACAGCCGCTGATCTTCCTGGACGCCGCGATGGGCGGCCGCGGCTCGTTCCACCTGGACCCCGCCGTTTATCTCTCTCCCGGGCTGGGCGTCCGCTGGCGCTCACCGGTGGGCTCGGTCCGCGCCACGCTGGCGCGCGGCGTCGTATGGCGGCGGGATCCTTCCGCCGAGGTCCTCCTCCGCCCCCATTGGCAATTTTTCCTGAGTCTTGGGAAGGAGTTCTGATGCGCGTATTCAAGAAGCTCCTGCTGTGGTTCGCCGCCGTGTCCGGCGCGCTGGTGATCGCGCTGGCGCTGGCGGCCGTCCTGCTCATCGCCAGGCCGCAATGGTTCCTGTCGGACCGCACCGCGGCGTGGGCAGCGCGAACTTTCGGCAGGGCCTACCACCCCCGCTGGGAAACTTTAGCCTTCGGGATCCGCTCTCTCAGCTTTCGGGAAAAACAGCTCAGCTTGCGGGCGCAGGGCCTCTGCTTCGAGAATGCGGACGCGGGGCTGGAGGGCTGCCTGAAAGACCTGGACCTGCAGCTCAATGTGCGCCTTTATTTCTGGGGCGCGAAACTGACCAGGATCTCCAGGTTCATCGTCACCGGCGACCATTTTACGCTGGACCAAACCAGGGCCAGGCCGGCCGCGCCTCCGAAAAAAAGCGCGGGCCTGCCCGCCAGCCTGCCCGGCCTGCTGCCGGCGGCGCTGCGCGGCATTATGATCGAATCGCTGAAAGTGGACCTGCCGGCCAATAAGCTCGTCCGGGCCGGCGGTTCGCTCCGGGGCGCGCTGCGGCTCAGCCTGGACCAGGCCAAGGCCCTGCCGCTGACGCTCAAAGCGGAACTGGAGCAGAGCTCGGGGACCGTCACCAGGCACTACCGCGGCGAGGCCACGCTGGACTCCGATATCCTGAACGGCCGCGCGCTGACCTACCTGGACGCCCGGGGGCGGCTCAACGCGGAGGGCGTCGACGCGAAGTTCCAGGCCAGGGCGGACCAGAAGGGGACAGATCCACTGACCTTCAGCCTAAGCGCCTCCGCCCTGCTGCCCGGGCGGCGCCTGGAAGCGGGCTTGAAAGGTTCTCAAACAGGGCAGGACATAAGCTTGAACGGCTCGGCGGGTGTCTGGCTGTCGTCGGGCCCCGTCAAGAGAGTGCAGTTCAAGCATTATACTTTGGCGGCCCGGCTGAAGAAAGATTCTACCGAGTGGGAAAGTCTCAAATTCGACGGCCGCTTCTTACTGGAGCCCGAGGCTTTCGGCATCAAGGTGGCCGGCCGCGGCCTCGATAAAATGCTCGAGGGCCGGCTGACGGCCGGCGCGCGCTCGACCCCGGGGCTCCTCGCCGGCGACCATTTTGACGCGGAGGTGTCGCTGACGGTCAAGCCCGTCAAGGACTGGTACGAGTTTTACGGCAGCTTTGA
>CAZJUL010000138.1:6931-7416 GCA_964549095.1 uncultured Elusimicrobiaceae bacterium | reverse complement strand
GTGGACGTGCCCGGCTACTGGCCCGGCGTGGCGCAGGAGCACGGCGGCATCATCCGCCACGGCGCGAAGATACTCTTCGCCTACTCCGAAGCCACCGTGCCAAAGATCACGCTGGTGCTGCGCAAGGCCTACGGCGGCGCCTACATCGCCATGGGCTCCAAGTACCTGCGCGGCGACATCAACTTCTCGCTGCCTTCGGCTGAGATAGCCGTGATGGGGCCCCGCGGCGCCATCGAGATACTTTATTCCAGGCAGATAAAAGAGGCTAAGGACGAGGAGAAGGACGCGCTGCGGGCGAAGCTGGCGAAAGAATATTCCGACAAGTTCGCCAGCCCCTACCAGACGGCCTCCACCGGCTCCATCGACGAGGTTATCGAGCCCGCGACGGCGCGCGGCACGCTTATCCGGGCCTTCGCGGCGCTCGCCAACAAGCGCCGCCCCGGCACGCATAACCTCTCCGGCAACATCCCGCTGTAGCCGGGGCG
>CAZJUL010000138.1:0-6921 GCA_964549095.1 uncultured Elusimicrobiaceae bacterium | reverse complement strand
AAAATAAAAAAGCCGCGTCCTGCGCGGCTTTTTTATTTGACCGGAACGAATCTCTACGGCCTGGCCAAGTGGGCCTTCAGGATCTTCACGGCGGCGGCTATAAGCGCGTCCTTCCTTTCCGGGGCGGCCGCGGCGGCCTGCCGGAGCATAGGCCCTACCTGGCCCACTATTATGTCCGCGTCGGCCGGGGAGATCCTTTCCAGGGCCATCGCCTTTATTCGCTTCTCTATCTGCGCGCGCTCTTCCGGGTACTTGTCGGAAACCACCCGCGCGGCTATTGTCCTGTTGCGGACGAATTCCACGGTAAGGGCCCACACCGTTTCATTCTCCGGGGTGCAGGAGCGTTCCATTATCACGGCTTCGTCCACTCCGCCCACGGACAGCGAGATCAGGAAAGGCCTGCAGCCGGCGGCCTTGGGCGCCGCCGGAACCGGGCGCAGGGCGGGAAGCTCTAAAGCGGGAAGGGAAAACGAGGAACCGCCGGCGTTGCCGTCGAAATCAAGTGCCGCGGCCTGGACCGCGGGTATCGCCGCGAATAATACTGAAAACATTATCTTTACCATTATTCCTCCGTTCATCCACTGATCATATTATGGCTTTCGCGCGGGATTTAAAACAGGGTCCAAGGGGAAACTCCGCGCGGTATTTAGGCCCCGCCCGGCTGGGCCAAAGGGGTCCCGCCGGGCTTTGAGTATTCCGGCCCCGTTTTTGATAAAATTATCTGAGACGGATTTCCGGGATCACCTGGAGGGATTTATGGCGGTACTTATCAAGAAACCCACGCTCGTACAGGCCGCGGGCAACAAGCCGAAGATCATAGAGGAATACATAGGCCGCGTTAATTCCAAGACCACCACCATAAGCGTGGCGCGCATGGTCAGCCCCGGCGGCTGGGAAGAGCCCCCGCAGGAGCCCCGGTTCACCGAATACACGCTGGTCCTGAAAGGCCTGCTCAAAGTGGAAACGCAGACCGGCAGCTTTGAGGTGCGCGGCGGCCAGGCCATAATAATGGAACCGGGCGAACGCGTGCACTACTCCACGCCCGAACCCGAAGGCGCCGAATACATCGCCATCTGCCTCCCGGCCTTCTCGTTCGAAACGGTACGCCGCGAAGGCGAAAAACAGACCAAGCCCTGAAACGCCCACCCGTAACTTTACATTTTAGTCCACAACCAGAATGTAAAGTTGTGATTTATATTTTAGCGCAAAAAAGCAAAGGGCCGTCGGGATACTGCCCGGGACGGCCCCCACGAACTTGACACTTTGGTTATGGACCAAAGTGTCAAGTTAGGGTTATTTGCGGAAGAGGTTTTTGACCTTGTCCATTACGCCGAGGTATTTCTCGGGCGAGGCTTTAAATTTTTCCAGCGCGGCCGGGGTGGTAAAATAGTAGGTCTTGCCCTTCAGGTCCAGGGCCAGGGTTTTTTCCGACACGGTGAGCTTGTCGCCGCTGACTGGGCACTTCGCCTCCCGGCCGATCTCATCCTGCGCTATCTTGTGGATCCCCAGCATTGACGCTTTTCCGGCCGGCTTGGCCGCGGCTTCCTGTTTCGGTTCGGCGGCGGGCGCGGCGGCTTGAGGCGGCGCCGCCGGTTTCTCCGCGGCGGGAGCGGGGGCCGGGGCGGCCGGCCTGGCGGTTTCCGGGCCGATCAGCCCGCCTACCTTGGGCATTTTTTCAAGTATCTTCCCGTCCTTGTGGATGAACTTCGGGGCCTTCTTGTGTATGGCGGAGCTCAGGTCCAGGCCGGCGTTATGCAGCTGCATGTGCTTCCCGGCCTTCCAGTACTTTGAATTCGTAAGGTCGTAAACTATCCCGTCCACAGCCACATAGACGGGCCGGCCTTCTTTGCCGTCGAATTTTTTCAGTTCCGCGGCGGTGAACATCTTCTTTTTCCAGGCATCGGCGTCCGCCGCCGGCTGCTGCGCGGCAGCGCCGCAGGCAAGCAGCGCTGTTACCAATAAAGCGCGCAATATTTTCATTTCACCTCCTGAAATCCGTGGCTCCGGAACATTACGATTATACAGGTTTTCCCGCGTGCCTTTCCAATGCTATGCCCGGCGCCGGTCCAGCACGACCGGAGGCCCGCGCAGAATTACGGTTTCAACTGGCGG
Source organism: uncultured Elusimicrobiaceae bacterium (assembly GCA_964549095.1). Classification (GTDB taxonomy): domain Bacteria; phylum Elusimicrobiota; class Elusimicrobia; order Elusimicrobiales; family UBA9959; genus JAHJSU01. The sequence continues at coordinate 4,809 of CAZJUL010000138.1, read as the reverse complement.
ATGATAAGGGGTTACTTCAGGCAGCCCCAGCCGGCCAGGACCTTGCGGGCCTCGGCCGCCATCGCGGGCAAGGCCTTCTCCGCCTCGGGCGTGAGGTTCTCGCGGAACACAGTGGGATCGTTCACTTCCATACAGATCACCTGCAGTTCCTCCGGGAAGGCCAGCCCCAGCCGCTCGGCCAGCTCAAGAACGTGCGGCAGCCCGGCCGCGTGCAGCGACGGCGCCACGCAGCGGCGGAAATCCTCGCGGTCCCAGTGGAGGATAGTCCCGGCCGGGCATTTGCCGGTGGCCGCGGCGTCCAGGATAAGGACGTTCGAGTAGGGCTCAAAATGGTCCAGCAGCGGCAGGCCCGCCTCGCCGGTCTCCACAACGTCCACGCTATCCGGGAACTCCGTGCGCAAAAGCCGGGCCGCGTGGAAAGCCACGCCGTCGTCGCCCAGGATATCGTTCCCCAGGGCCAGCACAAGGGTTTTAGCGGGTTTCTTTTTCATTAAAAAGGAAAAGGGGACAGGCTACATTTCAAAAATAAAGTAGCCTGTCCCCATTATTTCAGCGGCGGATCTCGCGGATCACTTCGCCGTTCAGCGCGCGCAGCGTGACCGTCAGCGGCATCTCGCCCGGCAGGGTATGCGTGGCGCAGCCGAAGCACGGGTCATAGGCCCGGAAGGCCATCTCCACCATGTTCAGCAGGCCGTCGTTCACCTTGCCGTCCTTGATGAGACCTTTGGCCGCCTTGTCCACGCTCATCGCTATGCGCGCGGAGTTGTGCAGCGTGGCCACCAGCAGGTTGGACCTGGTGATGAGGCCCCGCTCGTCGGTCTCGTACTGGTGTATCAGCGTGCCGCGGGGCGCTTCCACCACGCCAAAGCCTATCTTCGGGGTCTTAGTCGGGATGGTGCGGAATTCCTTGCCCGTTATCTCCGGGTCGTTCACCAGCTCCACCATCCGCTCGGCGGCCTGTATCATCTCCACTACGCGCGCCCAGTGGTTGGCCAGGGTGTGATGCACCGGCTTGCCGCCCAGCACCTTGAAATATTCCTCGTAAGCCTTCTGCGCCTCGGGCGTGGCCATGCCGTCGGCCGCGTTCAGCCGCGCCATCGGGGCCACGGCCATCACGCCGCTGGAGCCGCCCTCGGTGAAGCCGTTCCAGCCCACTTTCTTCAGGAAGGGGAACTTGATGTAGCTCCAGGGCTCCACGTGCTCGGAGATGTGCTCCAGGTACTTCTGCACGGGGAATTTGGCGTATTCCTTGCCCTCCGGCGTGACAACGCGCAGCTCTCCGTCGTAGAAATTGACCTTGTTGTTCTTGTCCACCAGCCCCATGTAGTAGGTCTTGTGAGTAAACGTATCCGAAGTGATGAGCTTCACGTAGGCGTCGTTCTTCAGCACTATGTCGTGGAAGACCTGCAGGGTGAACTTCGCGAACTCCAGGCTCTCTTTGGCTATCTCTTTTAATTTAGGCAGTTCCGAAGGCGCGATGCCTTTGGCCACGCCGCCGGGCAGCCCCATGACGGGGTGTATGACCTTGCCGCCCGCGTAGTTTATTATCTCGCGGACGCGGCGGCGCGTGGAGATGACCTTCTTGCCCACCTCCAGGCCCACCTTACCGATGACTCCCACTATGTTGCGCGCTTCCTTGGGCGCGTCCGGGCCCACGATGAAGTCCGGCCCGCCCAGCACATAAACGTGCAGGGCGTGGTCCTCGAACATGAAGGCGTTGTAGACCAGTTCGCGTATCTTGCGGCCCACCGGGTGGCAATCCACGCCGTAGAGGTCGTCCAAGGCCTTGGCCGCGGCCATGTGATGCGCCGTGGGACAGACGCCGCAGATGCGCGAGGTGAGCTGGGGCATATCCTCGGACGGGCGGCCCTGGCAGAACACCTCGAAGCCGCGCAGTTCCGGGATCTGCAGGTAAGCCCGGTCCACGTTGCCCTGGTCGTTCAGGAAGATCTCTATCTTGCCGTGCCCTTCCAGACGGGTGATAGGGTCTATGGTGACGGTGCGCCGGCCGGAATTGGCCTGCTGGTGCGCCTGGTTCCAAACTTTCTGAGCGTTCTTGTCCATAAATATTGCTCCTTTGATTTACTGCAGCTTGCGCCGCAGCAGGCACTTTGAAAGGCCGTAGCGGTAAAAGGTCCCGATGGGGTCCGGAATGCCGTCGAGAACCGCGTCTATATCCTTCACCTCTTTGGGGGCGATGTTGGAGAAGACGGAGGACACGAACTTGGCGCCCTGGTCCTTCACCCTCGAAGTGGGGCCGAAGCAGCCGGTGCAGGGCATGTTGCCGGAGGGGCAGAGCGCTTCGCAGCCGCCGCGCGTGGCGGGGCCCATGCAGACCAGCCCCTGCGCCAGCAGGCATTTTTCCGGGTCTATCTGGACCTGGTGCGGCCGCTTGAACTCCGTCAAAGAGAGGTCGGCGGGCTTGGAATCCTTGCGCTTGCATTCCTCGCACAGCGCTATATCCGGAGAGAGCACCGTACCCTTGGGGGGGAGCTTCCCGGACAGCAGGGCCAGCACCGCGGCCATGATGATCTTCGGCGTGGGGGGGCAGCCGGGCAGGTAATAATCCACGTCTATGACCTGGTCCAGCGAGCGGACCATCCCGTGCATTTCCGGCAAGGTTAAAGTGCGGCCTTCGTCCTCGCTTTTTATCAGCGGGCGGGTCTTGCCGGGATTGTCCAGGCCGGGGCAGTCCTCGTAAACGTACTTCATAATGGTCTCTTTCTTGAACTGGTTGGCCAGCGCCGGGATGCCGCCGGAGTTGGCACAGGCGCCGAAAGAAACCACTACCTGGCACTTGCGCCGCAGCAGGCGCGACCATTCCTCCTGCTCGGAGGTGCGCACGGCGCCGTTGATGAAGCCGGCGACTATGGAGCCGTCGGGACGGGCCTCTACATCGGACTTCTTGAAATCCATGGCGCAGGGCCAGAGCACGATATCCACGGCCTCAACGACCTTGAGGATATCCTCTGCCAGGTCCACCACGGCTTCCTCGCAGCCGCCGCAGGACGCGCACCAGTAAAAAGCCACTTTAGGTTTATCGGGCATGTGTCGTCTCCCCTTTCTTGGAATCCTTGTTCACGTGCGCCTCCAGCTCTTCCATCTCTTTGTCCCATTCCTTGAAATGGCCGGGCAGGTCCAGCGGGCCCAGGGCGCGCACTTTGTTGGTCATATCGTTGATGACGGCCTTGACCTTGTCGCCCTCGGCGCCTGAGATCCATTCCAGGCGGAAGCGCCCGTCGTAAATTCCCATGGCCTTCAGCATCCGCTCCAGCATCCGCATGCGGCGGAGCGTCTTGTAGTTGCCCTCGGCGTAATGGCAGTCGCCCGGGTGGCAGCCGCCCAGCAGCACGCCGTCGGCGCCCTTGGCGAAAGCCTCCAGTACGAACTGCGGGTCCACGCGGCCCGAGCACATCACCCTTATCACGCTCACGTTCGGGGCGTATTTCAGGCGCGAGACGCCGGCCAGGTCCGCGGCCGTGTAGGTGCACCAGTTGCAGAAGAACGCCACTATCCTGGGTTCGAATTTCTCGTTCATTTCAGTATCCCCCGGATCTCGCTGAAGATCTCGTCGTCGTCGAAGAGGTTCTGCACTATCGAGCCCGACGGGCAGGCCGCCGCGCAGACGCCGCAGCCCTTGCAGAGGACCTCGTTGATCACGGCCTTCTTCTTGACCTCGTCGAAACTGATGGCCGAGTACGGGCAGAGCGGCACGCAGGACTTGCAGCCGCAGCACTCGTCCTCTATCACGTGCGATGTGTTGGGCTCCAGTTCCACGAAGCCCGCGTCTATCAGCGCCAGCGCCTCGGCCGCGGCGGCCCCGGCCTGCGCCACCGTGTCGGGGATGTCCCGCGGGCCCTGGCAGCCGCCGGCGATGTAGACGCCGTCGGTGAAGGTGTTGACGGGGGCGAGCTTCGGATGCCGCTCCTGGAAGAAGCCCTCGGTGCCGCAGCCGATGTTGAAGCGGCGGCGCACTTCCTGCGCGTCCGCCTGCGGCTCCAGGCCCGTGGAGAGCACCACCATGTCCACCGGGATGCGCCGCACGAAGCCGGCCAGCGTGTCCTCCACGCGGAGCACCAGCTTGCCCTCTTCCTCGGGCGTCATGGCCCAGTCTGTCACCTCGGAGACGCGGCCCCGGATGAAGTTCACGCCCTCGTTAAGCAGCTTGTCGTAGAATTCCTCGTAGGCCTTGCCGGGCGCGCGCATGTCGATGTAGAAGTTATAGACCTCGGCGCCGGAATGCTCCTTTATCAGGTGCGCCAGCTTCAGCGAGTACATGCAGCACACGCGGGAGCACCACTTGTGGCTCTTCACGTCGCGCGAGCCCACGCAGTGGATGATGCCCACTGCTTTGGGGTGTTTCCCGTCGCGCAGGGTGATCTCGCCCGAGGTGGGGCCGGAGGCGTTCACCAGCCGCTCTACCTCCAGCGCGGTGTACACGCCGGGGTAGCGGCCGTAGCCGTACTGGAAGTCGCGCTTCGCGTCGTAGGCCTTGAAGCCAGTGGCCAGCACTATCGCGCCCACCTGTATCTCTTTCATTTCGGGCTGCTGCTTGAAGTCGAAGGCGTTGCGGTCGCAGGCCGCGGCGCAGGACATCTTGCATTTCCCGGTCTTAAGCTGCAGGCAGCTCTCCTTGTCCACCAGCACCACCTTGGGGGTGGCCTGCGGGAAGTCTATGTAGACCGGCTTGCGCTTGCACAGGCCCTGGTTGAACTTGTCCTCGAACTTGGGCTCCTTGAAGACGCAGGCGTCTATGCACTCCATGCAGCCCACGCAGAGGTCTTCCTTCACGTAGCGGGGCTTGCGCTT
>CAZJUL010000137.1:2041-7426 GCA_964549095.1 uncultured Elusimicrobiaceae bacterium | reverse complement strand
GCCCGCTCCGTGTTTGGCGAAGGCCGGCAGGAAGGCGGTGCAGAACGGGCACCAGGCCGAATAGAACAGCACGGCCAGCTCGCCCCGCTCAGCCAGGAGCCGTTCAAGATCCGCTTCTTTGTCTACGGGGCCGTTCATATTATCCGGACTTCCGCCGCGCGGCTCACTGCAGCACTTCGAGGGCGCTCTTTTTCTGCTCCTGGAAGATCTCTTCGCTCTGCTTCTTTTCCGCCTCGCTCCTTTCCGCCAGCGCGCGGGCGAAGTCCGCCTTGAACTCGCCGAAGATGTCCGGGCTCAGGTAGACGGCCTCGTAGTTCACCTCCGCCTCCTCGCCCGGGAACAGCTTTTCGGTGGCCAGGGCGATAGTGGTTCTCTTTTTCTCCCAGAGCTCTATCGTGTAGGAGCCGATCACCGCGTTCCCGGCGGCGGGGTCGGTGGTCTGGTAGGCGACGGTGCGGGAGCTTTTGCCGTGCCTGGCGGCTATGGCCTGCTGGTAGTCGTAAACGGGCAGGATCTTGTCCAGGCCGGTGGCGTAAAAGAAGAAGCGCTTTTTGTAGAACCCGAGCACGGTGTCCTGCCTGTCGCCGTAGAACCACTCCAGGTCCCCGCCCAGCAGGTCGTCGGGATCGGATTCGGCGATATTGGCCAGGTGCAGGAGCTCCCAGGGCAGCTCCGCCACGGAATTGTTCGGTTCGGAGCGGTTGAACTCGCTGTGCAGGGCGTCTTTGACCTCGTCCTTGTCCATCCCCCAGGCGGCCAGCTTGTAGCCGTTAAGGTCGGCGGCGGGCGCGGTGCTTTTTACCGGCGGGGCCGGGTCCTTCTGCTGCGCGGCGGCGCCGGTGGAGGGCGCCTGGGCGCCGGCAGCGGACAGGGCGAAAAGAAGCGTGAAGGGAACGAGCGCAAGCTTGAATGAACTGGACATGTGGCCTCCGGTAATACGCCGATAAAAAGATTATATATTATAAACGCGCGGAAATTGCGCCGCGCAGCCCCGGGGTCCCTTCAGGCCGCGGGAAGAATATGTTTTTCCACCACCCAGTCCGTGAACGGGAAGCTGCCGGTAAAGGCGGGGCTGACCGCGTTCAGGATGTGCGTGCTGGCCGCGTCCCCCTCGACCACGAAATCCTGGACCAGTTCCCGGGTGCCGGTATCCAGCAGCTGCGCCCTGATCCCGGGTCTGGTCCAGCGGTCGAAGCTCTCCGCGTCCGGCTCCTTGACCAGCTTGCGGCCCAGGCCGACGAAAAAGGGCCGGTAATATTTGCGGACCTCTTCGAACGCCAGGCTGCGGAAGCCGAACGAGTTCAGCAGGAAAAGCGCGGCCTCCCAGCCTGCCGCCTGCACCGCTTCGGCAAGGCTGAAATTGTCGAAGCCCGAATAATTTTCGCGCCAGAAAGCGGGGATGGCGGTAGGGCCCAGCTTGACGCTGCCGTCTACTGTAACGGTGTAATGGACGCCCAGGAAAGGGTTCCTGAGGTTGGGCACCGGGTACACGTTCACCTTCAGCGGCGGCCGCGGGCCGGAATATTTCAGGTAAATGCCCTTGAAAGGGATGATCACGTACTTTTTGGAGAAGCCGAAATCCCGCGCGATCTTGTCCGCGTAGAGCCCGGCGGCGTTGATCACCTGGCCGGCCTCTATGAGTCGGCCCCTGGAGGTCCTGACGGCGTTCTGCCCGGCGCGGGAGCCGTAGCCTTCGGAGAAAAGCAGTTCCGCGCCGGAAGCTGCCAGCTTGTCCCGGAGCGACGCGCAGACTTCCGCCGGGTCTACCGTGGCCGTCGCCGGGGAATAAAGGGCTTTTTGGAAGGTTTTCGCGTTAGGCTCTATGCCGGCCAGCTCTTTTTCGCTTACGAGCCGGACGTCCACGCCGTTGGCGCGGCCGCGCCGCTCCAGCTCGTACAGGGAGCGCAGCTCTCCCTCGTCGTCGGCGACTACGACCTTGCCGCATTCGTTCAGGCGCAGGCCGTTCTCCCGGCAGTAGTTCTTCAGCGCCAGGTTGCCGTTCCTGGTAAAGCGGGCCTTCAGGGAGTCGGGGGTGTAATAGAACCCGGCGTGCAGGACGCCCGAGTTCCTGCCGCTGCCGTGCAGGGCGGCGTCGGCCTCCTTTTCCAGCAGGATCAGCCTGGCGCCGGGCCTCAGTTCCCTGAGCCTGCGCGCCAGCGCCAGCCCTATTATGCCCGCGCCGATTATCAGGAAGTCCGTTCTTTCGTTCTGCATGTCACTAGCCCTTTCGCTTTATATTATACTTAAACTCCGGCTTTGCATTTGGTTTCCGAATCATGTATGATTTAGACAGCGACGCGGGAACGCGCGCCGAAGTTAAATGTAAATAAGAGGTAACGTAACAAATGACGAAAGGAAAAGTAAAGTGGTTTAACGACAAGAAAGGCTACGGCTTCATCACCCCCGACGAAGGCGGTGCGGAGCTGTTCGTGCATCACCAGGACATCACGGGCGAAGGCTTCAAGACGCTCGCCGAAGGTCAGGCGGTGGAATTCGATGTGGTCCAGGGCGAGAAGGGCCCCAAGGCCGTAAAGGTCGTTAAACTGTAAGGACCCGGTTTAACAAAAATGAAAAACCCGCTTAACCGCGGGTTTTTTATTTTCCGGCGGGAACCTCAGAGTTCCTGCGCCTGTATTTCGTGGGTCTGAAGGTAGTCGAACGCGTTCCGGGCCGCCGCCTGCTGCGCCTCTTTCTTGTTCTTGCCCGCCCCCACCCCGAGCACTTTCCTGCCTATCTTCACCCTGACGGTAAAGACCTTTTCGTGCTCCGGCCCCTCGGTGTGCATGATCTCGTATTCGGGCGGCTTCTTGTGGCGCTTCTGTATGAGCTCCTGCAGGGTGCTTTTGTAATCCGCTTCTACGGGGACCGCGTCCGGCCGGTCCAGCCAGCGGGAGACCAGCGTGAACGAGCTGTCGAACCCGCCGTCCAGGTAGACGGCCCCGATAAGGGCTTCCAGTGCGTTGGCCAGTATGCTGGCGCGCTTGGTGCCCCCGGTCTGCGATTCCCCCACCCCGAGGAAGACGTGGGAGCCCAGGTCCAGGTCCTTGGCCCAGCGGGCCAGGCTGGCCCGGGAGACCAGGACCGACTTAACCTTTGACAGGTAGCCCTCGTCCTCGCCGGGGTATTTTTTATAGAGGTAATAAGAGACGATGAGGCCCAGGACGCTGTCGCCCAGGAATTCCATCCGCTCGTTAAAGCCGGATCTCCCGCGTTCGGTGGAATAGGACTTGTGGGTCAGGGCTTCCGCGAGCAGCGCCTTGTTCCTGAAGCTGTAGCCTATAACTTCTTCGATAGAAGCCATTATTGTCGTAAGCCGGCAGGCGCGCGGCCGGGAAGTCCCGGTAGCCGCTGTCACCTGCCGGCCTGGAGCCGGGGTCCTTAGTCTTTCTTGGGCAGCTTGTCTTTTATGTAGCTGACGGCTTCGCCGACGGTCTTTATTTTTTCGGCGTCTTCGTCGGGGATCTCGATGTCGAATTCCTCTTCGAGCGCCATTACGAGCTCTACGGTGTCAAGGGAGTCAGCCCCGAGGTCCTGCACGAACTGCGCGGACGGGTTGATCTCCGACGCGTCCACAGCGAGCTGCGACACGATTATTTTCTTCACTCTTTCTTCCAGGTTTTCTGCTACCGCCATTATTGTCCTCCTGATGTTACTGCGGATCTTCTGTCGAAATCTTGTGCCGCCGGGCTACATGTAGATCCCGCCGTTCACGGCCAGGACCTGCCCGGTTATGTAGGCAGAATCCCCGCCCGCCAGGAACAGCACGGCTTTGGCGACTTCTTCGCCGGTGCCGAAGCGCTCCAGCGGTATCATCTTTATCATTTCGGCCTTCGTCTCTTCCTTCAGCGCGTCCGTCATCCGGGTGCGTATGAAGCCGGGCGCCACGGCGTTCACCAGGACCTGCCTGGAGGCGAACTCGCGGGCCAGGGACTTGGTCAGGCCTATGAGCCCGGCCTTGGAGGCCGAATAGTTGGCCTGGCCGGCGTTCCCCATCTGCCCCACCACTGACGCTATGTTTATGACGCGGCCGCCCCGCTCGCGGAGCATGCTCCGGGAGGCCGCCTTGGTCATCAGGAAGGCGCCCTTAAGGTTCACGTCGAGCACCGCCTGGAAATCCTCTTCCTTCATCCTGAGCGCCAGGTTGTCCTTGGTGATGCCGGCGTTGTTGACCAGGACGTCCAGCTTCCCGAAGGCCTTCAGCGTTTCGGCGACGGCGCTCTCGCAGTCGGCGTATTTGGAGACGTCCGCGGCAAGGCCCAGCGTCTTGGCGCCGGTTTCCGCGCCGAGCTCGTCCGCCGCCTTCCTGACGCTTTCGGCGTCCACGTCCGTCATCACAACCGCGGCGCCGCGCAGCGCGAAAGCCCTGGCAATGTCCAGCCCTATCCCGCGCCCGGCGCCGGTGACCAGCGCGGTCTTGCCTTCAAAAGGTTTCACTTCCACTCCTCCAGCCCCTGCACCCCGGCGTGCGCGGTCTTCGCCTCGGTTATCCGGTCGTTGACCCTGGCCATGTGCCGCTTGATCTGGTCCACCATGCCGGACTTCGCCAGGTCGCCGGCGGCGGCTATGGCGCTGTAGATCGCTTTCGGGTTGGATTTCCCGTGGCAGATGATGACCACTCCGTTTACGCCCAGCAGCGGCGCGCCGCCGTATTCGTCGGGGTTCATCTTTTTCTTCATGTCCGAAAAAACTTTTTTCATCAGCATGGCGCCTATCTTGTAGGTGAACTTGCCCATGATGCGGTCTTTGATCATCCTGAAGATGACCTTCGCCAGGCCCTCGGAAAGCTTCAGCACCACGTTGCCCGTGAAGCCGTCGGTCACCACCACGTCGGTCAGGCCTTCGGGTATGTCCCGCCCTTCCACGGGGCCGAAATAATTTATGTCCATCGTCTTCAGCAGCGGGATGCTTTCGGTCACCAGGTAGTTGCCCTTGCTTTCTTCTTCGCCGATGGAGAGTATGCCGACCTTCGGGTTGTCCACGCCGAACTTCAGGCGCATGAAGACGGAGCCCATTATCGCGAACTGGGCCAGGTGCCACGGCTTGCAGTCGGTGTTCGCGCCGGCGTCCAGGAGCAGCGTGGTGCCTTTGGCCGTGGGAAAGGTGACGGCCAGGGCCGGGCGTATCACGCCCTGGATGCGCTTGAGCTTCAGCAGCGCGGCCACCATTACCGCGCCCGAGTTGCCGGCCGAGATGAACGCGTCGGCCTTGCCGTCGCGCACCAGGTCGGTGCCCACCATCAGCGAGGAGTTGGGCTTGTGCCGGCATTCCTCCACCGGCTCTTTGGCCATTTCCACCTGCTGGGGGGCGTGCACCACCCGTATCCTGGGGTTGTCCACGGCGTTCAGGCGGAAATGGCCAAAGAGCCGGTGGAGGAATGCCGGCACA
>CAZJUL010000137.1:1582-2031 GCA_964549095.1 uncultured Elusimicrobiaceae bacterium | reverse complement strand
TCGTGGTCCAGCTGGACGGCGGCCAGTACGGCCCCTTCCACATTGGGCCTCAGGCCGGTGTCCCCGCCGTGAGCGTCAAGAGCGATTTTCATGATGGATCGCGGTCCCCTGGCCGCGCGCTATCGTGCCGGCCTTTCGGCCGGACCCGCTATTTCGGGTTCTGTCCCTCGTCCTTCTTGCTGGCTTTTTTAGGCAGTTCCATCTTGCCGTTGTAGACGCCGCAGGACGGGCAGACTATGTGCGGGAGGCGCAGCGCGCCGCACTGGGGACAGGAAGAAAGGGATTTTACTTCCAGTTTCCAGTTGGCCGACCTCCTGGAATCCCGTCTTGAGGGGGTATGTTTACGTTTTGGATTTGGCATGATCGCTCCTTGGTATTTTCCGCGTTAAATCGGTTCCTTCTTCTGGTCTTTCTTTTCCTTCAGCCGCTCCAGCGCCCGGAAGGGGCTC
>CAZJUL010000137.1:0-1572 GCA_964549095.1 uncultured Elusimicrobiaceae bacterium | reverse complement strand
CCTGTTTCCTCTGCGGGGGCGGGCTTTGGTTTGCAGCCGCAGGCCTTCTTGTTCAGGTCGCACCTGCATACCGGGCAGAGGCCTTTGCAGCCGGGCGAACAGAGCGGTTTCATCGGCGGCAGCAAAGCCGCCGCGTCGAGCGCCGGCCCGCGCACGTCTATAGATTCTACTGAATCTTCGTATACTTCGTCAAAGGTCTCGCTCAGCCGCGAGGTGAAAACCCCGTTGCAGCGGGCGCATTCCAGGTCCACCTCCGCCGTCACCCTGCCGTCGAGCAGTACGCCCTCGTCGTCCACCGAGAAGGACATTTCCACCGACGCGGACCTCACCGCGGCCGGCTTTTCCAGCAGGCCCGCGCAGTCTTCGGGGGACAGCGGCGCCGAGGCCGTCAGTCACCCCTTTTCGCGTATTGTCGCCGTCTTGAATACGAAGCCGGTTCCCATAAGTATAATAAGATATCAATTATCCCGGGGATATTCAACTGGCGGGCGCGCGCGGCGCTATTTGAGCGTGGAAAGGATCAGCCTGACCGCTTCGGGCTTGTAGGTTATGGTGAGGTGGTTGGCGTTCACCAGCAGGCGCTTTATGGGCTCCGTCCGGCCGGCGGCTTCCATGCCTTCCGTGTCGGCGGCGCTCTCCAGGAAGACCAGCCCGTCGGACGGGCCGTCGGTCTCGGTGCGCGGGAGATTGGTTATCTTGTTGTCGGTCCCGGCCAGCACCGCCACGGAGACCTCCGGGTCTATGGGGCGGCTCTTCAGGCCGCGGATGAAATTCCCGCCGCGCCGTATGGCTTCTTTTATGCCCGGCGAATGGCTCACAAGGCCCTGCCCGCCGTTATAGGTAGTGAACCAGTCCTGCGAGGCGGCATTCACGGGGTAAGTCCCGGTCCAGTCGCGCAGCACCTGCTGCTGCATCGGGAAGTAAGGTCCGTACACGCTGAAGTCCGTAGTGTCCTTCCACTGGCCGTAATAAAGTATCCTGTCCCAGCTCATCGGCGCGTCGGCCGCGAGGTCGTCCTTGACGAAATAATAGTTGAACTCCGGGTGGCGGAACTGGAAGTCCTGCCCGCCGTGCGGGGCCGCCAGCGTGACCAGCTGTTCCACGTCGCCCCTGTAGGCGGTGAAGCCGCCGGGCATATAGCCGGAGACGTAGGCGCGGGCCGCCAGGCCGCCGGCGCTGTGGCCGATAAGGACGACCTTTGAAACGCCGGCCAGTTGCTTTACGGCGGCTATGGCGGAGGCGACGTGCTCCGCCTGGTAAAAAAGGTTCCCGTGCTTGTGCGGGAAGGTCACGGCGAAGACCCTGTAGCCTTTTCCTTCCAGCGCCTGCAGCAGGCCGGGAGTGGAGGTGTCGCCGAGCAGCATATCGGGAGCGGCCCAGGCCCGGGTGGCGTTATCCGAGGCGCCGTGCAGCAAGATGACCGCTTTGCCGGTATTGCTTTGCCATTTCCCGCCGTAATGGAGCAGGAATTCGGAGGTGCGCGGGAATTTGGAGCCGAACGCCGCGACTATCTCCGGGTCGGCGTGGCGGGATTTTTCCAGGTATTTCTCCTGGACGAAATGGTGGGCGGTG
>CAZJUL010000136.1:4162-7486 GCA_964549095.1 uncultured Elusimicrobiaceae bacterium | reverse complement strand
GGGACCGCTCGTGCGATTCCCGCTACTGGGGCCCCGTGCCGGAGCACCTTATAAAAGGGCGGGCCTGGTTCATTTACTGGCCGCCGTCCAGGGTAGGGTCGCCGAACTGAGGCCCTGAGTCAAGGTCTGTCCCCGATGCTGGAGAGCTGATGCGGATAACAGAAAGATTTAAAAAACCGGGCAAGGTGTTCTCGTTCGAGTTCTACCCGCCCAAAACCGAGGTCGACGCCCAGAAGCTGTTCGAGACCGTAAGGGACCTGGAGGCCCTCGGGCCGGATTTCGTTTCCATCACCAATTCCACCGCCGGGACCTCTCCCTACAGCACCGTGGCGCTGTCCGGCGTGATAAAGGAGAAGCTGGGCCTGGAGGTAATGGCCCACCTGACCTGCATAGGGCATACCAGGGCCCAGATAGCGGAGATAGCGGCGCGCCTGAAGACCATGAAGATCGAGAACGTGCTGGCGCTGCGCGGCGACCTGCACAACATAGACGGCCTCGACCCCAAAAGGGATTATAAATACGCCTCGGAGCTGGCGGGGGAACTGGCCGCCACGGGCTCTTTCGACATCGGGGTGGCCGGCTACCCTGAAAAGCATCCCGAGGCCCCCGACCTGGACACCGATATCAGGAACCTCAAGGCCAAGGTGGACGCCGGGGCGGGCTTCGTGATAACCCAGCTTTTTTTTCTGAACAGGTTCTATTTTGAATTCGTGGACAAGGCGCGCCGCGCCGGCGTGACCGTCCCCGTGCTCCCGGGCCTGATGCCGCTGACCAGCTACAAGCAGCTGCAGAATTTCAGCAAGATGTTCACCGTGGAACTGCCGCGCGAGATCAGGGAGAACATTGAGAAATACTCCGGCGACAAGGATTCGCTGATGAAGTTCAGCGTGGACTACGCCACCGCTCAGGCCGCCGACCTCCTGAAGAACGGGGCGCCGGGCATACATTTTTACACGCTGAACAGGTCGCGGGCCACTAAAGAAATACTGAAGAACCTGCGCGGCATTGAACTTTAGGCACTAAATGCAGGACAACAAAAAGAAGGTCTTCATCAGCGACTGGGAACTGAAGCGCATGGCCGCTTCCGGGCGCAAGCCTGTCCTCCCCGAGAACGCCATTGTCAGCCCGCTTTCCAGCGACTGGCTGGATTACGGCGGCGAAGGCCCGCGTGCCGGCGGGGGGAAAGAGCCCGGGCTCAGGGCGCAGGTGGCCGATATCGGCCGGCGGCTCCACGCGCTCGGGTTCGTGCCGGCCACCGACGGCAATATCAGCGCCCGGCTCTGCGGCGGGACCGTGCTGATAACCCCCTCGGGAGCGTCAAAGGGCGGTCTCTCGCCGGACGCCGTCTCAAAGATAGATATGGCCGGGAACCTGGTCAGCGGGAAAACGCCTTCGTCCGAGTACCTGCTGCACCTTTGTATTTATAACGCGCGGCCGGACGTGGCCGCGGTGGTGCACGCGCACCCGCCGGTCGCCACCGGGCTGGCTTCCGCAGGCGTGGCGCTGGATAAGCCGCTGACTTCGGAGATGGTGATCGGCCTGGGCAGGGTGCCGCTGGCCGCCTACGCCACTCCGGGCACCGACGAGGTGGCCGGGTCCATAGCCGGGCTGGTCAGGGACCATAACGCCATACTGCTGGCCAACCACGGCGTGGTGACTTACGGCCCCGACCTGGAAACGGCTTTCCAGCGAATGGAGACGGTGGAGCAGGCGGCGAAGATAACGCTGGTGGCGGAGAGCCTGGGCGGCGGCAGGCTTATCCCGCCCGACAAGGTGAAGAAACTTGAGGAGATACGCCGCCGGCTCGGTTTTTAATGAACGGGGACTGTCCCCTGAACTAAAGCGTCCCAAAGCGTTTTAAATGCAACAGTGTCTATTTGTATAATTTCAGGTCTGAAAGAGGGATAAATGACTTTAATGCACTGCACCGAGATAAAGGCGCTGATAGAACTGCAGGCCAGGGATAAGGACATAGCGGACATGACCGCGCGGCTGGCGGCCATCCCGGCCGACATAGAGAGGATCACCGCCGCCTTCGAAGAAAAAAAGGGCACCATGAACACGGCCCGGGAGACGATGCTGGCGCTGCAGGTGGAAAAGAAGAACAAGGAGATCCTCATCCTGGAAAGGGACGAGGAAATAAGGAAGCACCAGCGCGAGCTGAACGCTATCAAGGACAATAAGGCGTACAAAGCCCTGTTGAGCGAAATAGAGACCGCCAGGAAGGCGAAGGACGAAATAGAGACCGAGATACTGGAGCTGATGGACTCCGTGGACACGGCCGTAGCCGAAGACAAGAAGCTCCAGCAGGAAGTGAAAAAGCTGGAAGAGGAGAAGAACCGCACGGTTGCCGAGCTCGGGGCCGCCAAGACCGACCTGGCCGCGGGCATAGAGGCCGCCAAGGCCGGCCGGGCGGAATTCTCCGCGAAGATAGCGCCGGAGATAATGGAGAAATACGAGTTCATCCGTGAGCAGCGCCAGGGCCTGGCCATAGTGGAGGTCAAGGAAGACAAGAGCGGGAAGATCTCCTGCGGCGGCTGCAACATCAGCCTTATACCGCAGAAAGCGGTGGACCTGAAGCGGCCGGACATCCTGGTCTTCTGCGACAACTGCCAGCGCGTCATCTATCTTAAAAAGACGGTGTACGGCTGAAATTTGCTCCCGTGCCTTATGAAACTTAATATCTTTATCGACGGCGGCTCGCGCGGCAACCCGGGCCGCGGCGCCTGCGCCGCCGTCCTGCTGGACGCGAAAGGCGCGGTGGTGAAGGAAGAGGGCAAGTATCTGGGCCACTGCACCAATAATTTTGCGGAATACAACGGCCTGCTGCTGGCGCTTTCGGCCGCGGCGAAGCTGGGCGCCGCCGAGCTCAAGGTCTTTTCCGATTCGGAGCTGCTGGTCAAGCAGTTCAGCGGCGAATACAGGATCAAGGACCCGGCCCTGAAAGGGCTGATGGCGGAGATAAAGGTACTGGCCTCCGGCTTTAAAAAAGTGACGCTCTCGCACGTGCGCAGGGAGCAGAACGAGCACGCGGACCTGCTGGTAAACGAGATACTGGACGCCGCCAGGAACGCGCCGGCACCGGCGGCCAAAAGCAAGGCCCCGGAGCGCGGGCAGGGGCCGTATCAGCCGGACCTGTTCTAAGAGCAGGGAGACCGAGGTCCTGAGCGGTGGGGGACACCAGGCCGCATGGTGTCCCCGGCCCCACAATTTTTTGATCGCGGACGGAGGGTCGCCTCCGCGCGCAAGCGCGGGAGAGGAACTTCCGAACTCCACAGGGCAGGGCGCCGGTTCAAAGCCGTTAAGCGGCCATAGGCCGGGGGT
>CAZJUL010000136.1:0-4152 GCA_964549095.1 uncultured Elusimicrobiaceae bacterium | reverse complement strand
AGGGCCGGCAAAGGTGAAAAGGTGCGGTAAGAGCGCACCGCGTCCGCCGCAAGGCGGACGGCAGGGCAAACCCCGTCCGGAGCAAGGCCAAATATGCGCAAGGATGCCCGTCCGCGCCCGAAAGGGCAACGCGCAGAGTGGGCCGCACAAGATAAATGATCCTCCAGGCGCCGCAAGGCGCTGGACAGAATTCGGGGTACAGTCCGCGATCAAAATATTTTACCTGAATCCTGCAGTTTAGGATAGTTCTCACAGGAGAGATCGGGGAACAGAATTATTCTGCAGGATTCCCCGCAGCAGCGGGCGAATGGCGGAGCGCTATGCGCGAGCGCCGTTCGGGGGTATGCCTCCCGAAGGGCGACCGCTATGCGGGCGGAAAACTTCAGCAGAAGTTTTCAGGCGAAGGAGAAACAATGGATTCGCTATCGCAGAAAATACCGGAGATAAAGTACTCCTCGGACGCGGCCGACGTGCCTTGGGACACGGCCGTGGTCTGGACCGTGATGCCCAGGGTGGGCCCCAGGGTCTACGAATGGCTGGATAACACCCACATCCGCTACGTCAGCTGGAGCAACGGGATAGTCTCCCTGATGCCCCACCAGGACTCTATACTGAGCAACCACTGCCAGTGCATAATCCTGCCTTCCGCCTTCATCTGGATAGGCAAGAACGTGAACATCTCCTCCTGACGGGCCGGTCCGCCCGGTTTTTGACGCCGGTCAAAGGCGGGCCCCCCGTTAATGAGTAGAATATAGAGAACGGATTTCCCGGGGTAGAGGGAAAAATACCATACGGAGGTAAGCGTACACAATGAGCAAGATATTAGCCGCAGCGGTCCTTTCAGCCCTGCTCGCGCCGTCAGCCGGCGCCGAAGTCAGCTTCGACCGGGGCGTGGACGTAAAAGCAGCCGTAACCGACGCGCAGAAAATAGAGATAGTCCTGCCGGACGCGGACAAGTATGACGGCCAGCGCCGGTATACCCGCGATTGCGTCAGGTTCTCCGCCGGTCCCGGCGACAACGACATCTCCAGCGAGAAGGTGTGGCTGCGCTCGACCGAGTACATCGAAGAATGTCACACCGTAATGCAGCCCGGCCCCAACGGCACGCAGGTGCCGGTGCAGCACTGTTACGAACGGCCCGGTATGACCTGGAACCAGACCGCGCAGCTCAGGATAAAGGCCCGCAAGCTGTTCCCGTGGGAGAGCGAGAGCTTCGATGTCTGCCTGGAAGGCCCCTGGATGCATCTTTACGCCAACCGCCAGGCGTATAAATATTCCGTGGACAGGGAAGGGCAATACAACGTCCTCTACACCCTGACGCCTAAGGAAAAGATCGCGACGGGCCCGGACGAAGAAGGCCTCAGCCTGGCCGAATTCTCCTATGACGCCGCCGCCAAAAAGTACGTCCTGAAGCTGGGCGACAAATGGGCGGCGGAATACGCCGGCGAAAAGACCGTCGTGAAGGTGGAGCTTTACAAGGACGGCTTCTGGTTCTTCGACGGCTTCAAGGGCGAGAAGGAGTTTACCTTCGACGCGGCTGCCGGCTACGAAGTCGGCTTCGCGGAAAGCGAACTGGACACCTCCAAAGCGGCGTCCGACGCGGACCGCGGCGCCAAGAAGTATTACGTGAAATGGGGTTTCAAGCGGGTCGGCTCCGTTTCCACGGACGACTTCGTGAAGAAAGGCGAAACCCCCAGGATAGAGATATAAGGCATTAAAAGCCTTTGAATTTCCCCGTCCGCCTCAGGCGGACGGGGATTTTTTTGGCCACGGCAACGATCAAGATATTATTAGTATAATACCTAGTATAATCCACACTGTTCACGGAGGCTTTCCATGGCGAAACTCAAGATAAACCCCGCGATAGTCAAGAAGAACGCCGCGCTCTGCAAAAAGCGCAATATCATTATCCCGACCTTCGCGCAGATGAAGGACCCGGACCTCATCCCGGACAGCGTGAAGAAGGCCCTCAAGCCCGTGGGTCTCTGGGACATTGACCCGATAAACCTTTTCCGCATTACCTGGAAGAACGACATAAAGACCGGCCTTTTCGGCGGGGTAAACTTCCTGGAGATCCCGCGCGAGATAACCGGCATAAAGGCCCGCGTGATAGGCCTGGTCGGCAAGTACTTCCCCACCGGCGCGCACAAGGTCGGCGCGGCCTTCGGCTGCCTGGCCCCCCGCATGGTCACCGGCGAATTCGACGTCGTCAGCCAGAAGGCGGTCTGGCCTTCCACCGGCAACTACTGCCGCGGCGGCGCTTTCGACTCCAAGCTGCTCGGCACCACCCCGGTGGCTATACTGCCGGAAGGGATGTCCAAGGAGCGGTTCACCTGGCTGAGATCCATCGGCTCAGAAGTTATCGCCACCCCGGGCACCGAATCCAATGTCAAAGAGATCTACGACAAATGCTGGGAGATCAGGAAGACCCGCAAGGACTGCGTGATCTTCAACCAGTTCGACGAGTTCGGCAACCCGATGTGGCATTATCACACCACCGGCCCGGCCCTGGAAGAGGCTTTCAACGCCATTAAGGGCCCGAAGAGCCGCTTGGCCGCCTTCACTTCCGCCACCGGCTCCGCCGGCACCATAGCCGCGGGCGACTACCTGAAAAAGAAATATCCCGGCATGACCATTACCGCCTCCGAGGCGCTCCAGTGCCCCACGATACTGGCCAACGGCTTCGGCGAGCACCGCATAGAGGGGATCGGCGACAAGCATATCCCGTGGGTGCACAATGTCAGGAATACCGATATGGTCACGGCCATCGACGACGAGGCCTGCATGCGCATCGTGCGGCTGTTCAACGAGCCCGAAGGCAAAAAGGCGCTGGCGGAATACGGCGTGAAGAAAGAGGTCGTGGACCAGCTCCACCTGCTTGGCATCTCCGGCATCTCCAACCTGCTCAGCGCCATAAAGACCGCCAAGTATTACGAGCTCGGGAAGGACGACGTGGTCGTCACCGTGTTCACCGACAGCATGGAGCTCTATGGCTCTCGCGTCAAAGAGCTGGAAGAGCAGCTGGGCAAATATAAGCGCGAGCACGCGCTGGTGGATTTCGAGCGCCGCCTGCTGGGCGAGACTACGGACCACATGAAGGAGCTCACCTACGCCGACCGCAAGGCCGTGCATAACCTCAAGTATTTCACCTGGATAGAGCAGCAGGGCCGCAGTTCGGAAGACCTGCGCCGCCTGTGGGATCCCTCATTCTGGGACGAGACTTTCGGTATGGTGGACGAATACGACAAGCTGATAGTGAAATTCAATAAAGAGTCTGGGCTGGCATAGCCCGAAGCATCAGGTCTTATGGCGACAAAAGGCGTTTTTAAGGTCAAGTGCGGGGCCTGCGGCGAGCAGTTCGACGCCGATTTCTGGACCGTGGTGCGCGGGGACAAGGACCTGGAGCTGAAGGAGATGCTGATAAGCGGGGAATTCGACCTGCTTATGTGCCCCCACTGCTCCGAGATGGTGTCCTACGAGGAAACTTTCATCTACCTCGACCCGGGGAAAGAGCTGTTCGTCTTCGTGATGCCGGAGGCCTACCGCGCGGAAAAGGCCAAATGGCTTGAAAAAATGCGCTCGGATTACGACACCGTGAAGGCCTCCCTGCGCAATGTCGGGAGCCTCAACTTCGAGCCGGCCTGTTTTTTCGGCGCCGCCGAACTCTCCGCGCTGCTCCTGAGGGACCGCGACATAGAGGAAGAGACCGAGGTCATGGAATTCATCGCCGCCGAGAAGAAATTCAGCGTCGTCCCCGTGAATCCCTCATTTGCCCGCGCGCACGACCTGCCCTTCTCGCTGCCCTACTCCGGCGCCTCGCCGTCCAGGGCCGCCGCGCTGGAGGCCGCCCGCGACATCGCGGCTTCCAACGACGCGCTGCTGCGCGTCGGGAACCTGCTCAGGGCGCTGGAAGCGCTGAAGGGCGCGGATATTGATTTTATAAGGCGGACCGCACATGCGACTTGAACCCTTGAACGACCTCCCTCTCATCAGGGAGATAGGCGCCCTGGCCTCAGCCGGCGGCTCCGAGATCTACGCCGTCGGGGGGTGCGTGCGGGACTGGGCGCTGGGCCGTTCCTCGGCCGACCTGGATTTCCTGCTGGGCGGCCCCGGCGCGCCGCTGGCCGAGGCGCTGGTCGCGAAGTACGGCGG
>CAZJUL010000135.1:1056-7494 GCA_964549095.1 uncultured Elusimicrobiaceae bacterium | reverse complement strand
CAGTACGTCGTGAGACAGTACGGTCTCTATCTGGTGTGCGCGAAGGAAACTTGAGAGGAGCTGACCACAGTACGAGAGGACCTGGTTGGACGAACCTCCCGTATCCCAGTTGTCGTGCCAACGGCATAAGCTGGATAGCGGAGTTCGGTAGGGATAAACGCTGAAAGCATCTAAGCGTGAAACCCGCCTCAAGATAAGGTTTCCCTTACCCATAAGGGTACTGAAGGCCCCCGGAAGACTACCGGGTTGATAGGCCAGGTGTGTAAGCATGGTAACATGTTAAGCTTACTGGTACTAATCGGCCGTGAGGCTTGGCCTTATTTTTTGATCCCATAAGATTATGGGTCATCACAATATACTAATTCAACGTCTGGTTGCATGCGCACGCGATTTGTTAGACCGGTGGTTATTCCGGAGAGGTAACACCCGATCCCATTCCGAACTCGGCAGTGAAGGGCTCCAGGGCCGATGGTACTAACACCCATCCCGGTGTTGGGAGAGTAGGTCGCCGCCGGTCTAACTAATCGCGTGCGCAGTATGGATCGCGCAATAATTGTCACTGGCGCCGGGCAGCTTTTTGACCCTGTCAAAAAGACCGTCCGGCTCCGGCGTAAAAGGTATACTTGCACCTATTTCTATGAAACTCACCAAAGTTGACAAGAAAGAACTGGCCGTCAAGCTCGGGGAGCAGTTCAAACAGAAGGACGTGTTCTTCGCCGCTTTCCAGGGCCTCAAGTTCAAGCAGATCGCGGCCCTGAAGAAGAACCTGGCCCCCGCCAAATCCAAATTTAAGGTGATGCGAAACACCGTCATCACCCACGCCATAACCAACGCTTCCCTGAAGTCCGACGATTCCGTGGGCCAGGGCTCTACCGCCGTCATCACCGTCGACAGCGCGGACGAGATAGCGAAGGCCGCAAAGGCCCTCATAGCTTTCGCCAAAGAAAATCCCGCCCTGAAACTGAAAGGCGGGTTCGCGTCCAGCCAGTGGCTTACCGCCAAGGACCTGGAGAAGCTTTCCAAGGTCGGCTCCAAGCCCGAGCTGCTCACGCAGCTGGCCGGGGTGCTGTACTCCAACCTCGCGCAGATACGCTGGGTCCTCGAAGCGCCGACCATGAAGCTGGTTTACGCGCTCGACGCCGTAAAAGAACAGAAAGCCAAAGAAGCCAAGTAATACCCGTTTTGTAAAATAATCCTGACAGTCCCCGCAGGGGGTTAATCCGCCTTCGCAAGAGGACGGGCTGTTATAAATACAAGGAGACACACACCATGGCAGACAAGCTCAATAAGGACCAGATAGTAGAAGCTATTTCCACGCTTACCGTGATGGAACTGGCCGACCTCGTGAAAGGCATAGAGGACAAGTTCGGCGTGAAAGCCGCCCCCGCGATGGGCGTGGCAGTAGCGGCCGCCCCGGCCGCCGGCGCAGCCGCCGCCACCGAAGAACAGACCGAATTTACCGTCGTTCTGAAAGGCATTGCAGACCCCGCTAAGAAGATCAGCGTCATTAAAGTCGTCCGTGAACTCACCGGCCTCGGCCTGAAAGAGTCCAAAGACCTGGTAGAAGGCGCTCCTAAGAACGTGAAGGAGAACGTGGACAAGAAAACGGCCGAAGAGATCAAGAAGAAGCTGGTGGAAGCCGGCGGCGACATCGAGCTGAAATAACCTTTGTTATATCACTGCCGCCCGGGGCTATCCGCCCCGGTAACGGCACCTGCGAAAAGATTGCGGAACGGATATCGGGGGGACGGAAGGCCAGGTCCGATACGGGAGAAACTCCCTAAGGCACCGGCTTCCCGGGACCCTGATATCCCATCTCCGTCCGCCTCAGGCGGACGTCTACGGAAACTGCGATTACTACAGGCTTAATTGAGATCGTAAATTAGCGCGCGGGTATACCCGGTCCGTCGTAAGGCGGGCCGGGAGTCCCCATATCCGCGGTTTTTCGGCATCTTCTAAAGGCCGTTTGATGAGCATAGCTCTTTATACGGCACAGACATAGTCTAGTCCAAGCCAAGAGGTTACGATGAAACAGCTTAACTTCTCTAGCATCTCGCAAATACTGAAAGCGCCGGACCTGCTGGATATGCAGAAACAGTCCTACGACTGGTTCCTCCAGCTGGACGATAAGCCGGAAGAGCGCAAGATCCAGGGCCTGCAGGCCTCTTTCGTGGACGTGTTCCCCATAGAATCCGCCGACGGGAACATGCTGCTGGATTTCCTGAAATACGAGCTCGGCCAGCCCAAGTACCACACCCCCGAGGAAGCCCTCGTGCGCGGCGGCAGCTATTCCGCCCCGCTTAAGGCCTACCTCTCGCTCTCGCTGAAACAGGAGAGCGGCCGCCTGAAGCACATCATCGACCAGGACGTCACCCTCTGCGACCTCCCGCTGATGACCGACACCGGGTCGTTCATCTTCAACGGCGCCGAGCGCATCGTCGTCAGCCAGCTGCACCGCTCGCCCGGCATCATCTTCGAAGAAGACGAGGAAAAAAAGCAGTCCGTGCTCGGACGCCCGCTCTTCTTCGCCCGCATCATCCCTTACCGCGGCGCCTGGGTGGAATTCGAATACGACCTGGACAACGTGCTGTGGGTCCGCCTGGACCGCAAGAAGAAGATCCTGGCCACCACCTTCCTCAAGGCCTCGGGCCTGGAGACCAATTCCGAGATCCTGCAGATCTTCTACACCCCCGTCGAAGTGGCCGTGACGCCGGAAAATTCCGCCAACATCATCGGGCATTTCGCCATAGAGGACATCGTAGACACCAAGACCGGCGAGGTCATCTGGAACCTGGAAGAGAAAGCCGCGCAGGCCATAGACGAAAAGACCTTCAAGATAATGAGCGAGCGGAAGATCTCCAAGGTGCGCCTGATAAAGGGCACCCCCAAGGAAGACAACCCCGGCATCATACTTTCGCTGGAAGGCAAGAACCAGCCCAAGAACGCCTCCGAGGCCCGCTACGAGATCTACAAGAAGATGCGCGGCCAGGACTTCATCGTGAAGCAGCAGGCCGACGAATACCTGGACAACATCCTGTTCAAGAGCCTCCGCCGCTACGACTTCTCCATAGTGGGCCGCTACAAGGCGCAGAGGAAGCTGACCCCGCTCTACGAGGAGCTGGCGAAGTCCGACAAGCGCTTTAAAGTGCCCGGCGAGAAGATGCGCAACATCGGCCTCGAGGACATCATCGTCACCATCAAGTACCTGATGGCGCTGAACTCCAGCGCGGCCTCCTTCGACTATAAGGGCGCCAAGTTCGAATTCAAGGTGGACGACATCGACCACCTCGGCAACCGCCGCGTGCGCTCCATCGGCGAACTGCTCGAGAACCAGATCCGCGTGGCGCTGGTCCAGATCTCCCGCAACGTGCGCGACCGCATGAACAAGGAAGACAAGACCATCACCCCCAGGACGCTGGTGAACGCCGCGCCCGTGGTGGCCATCATGAGGAAGTTCTTCGGCACTTCCCAGCTCTCCCAGTTCATGGACCAGATCAACCCGCTGGCCGAGCTCACGCACAAGCGCCGCCTTTCGGCCCTCGGGCCGGGCGGCCTTAACCGCAAGCGCGCGGGCTTCGAGGTCCGCGACGTGCACTACACCCATTACGGCCGCGTCTGCCCCATAGAAACGCCCGAAGGCCCGAACATCGGCCTCATCGTTTCGCTGGCCGCCTACGCTAAGGTCAACCAGTACGGCCTCATCGAGACGCCTTACCGGAAGGTCGACTCCAAGAAGATGACCGATAAGGTCGAATACCTTACCGCCTTCCTCGAGGACGACATCTTCGTCGCCCAGGCCAACACCCCCATCGCCAACGATAAGCTGACCCAGGACAAGGTCTACGGCCGCCTGAAGGACGACTACGTGTTCGTGGGCTCCGAAAAGGTGGAGTACATGGACGTGTCCCCGATGCAGGTCGTATCGATATCGGCCGCCTGCGTGCCGTTCCTCGAGCACGACGACGCCAACCGCGCGCTGATGGGCTCAAACATGATGCGCCAGGCCGTGCCGCTCCTGGTCACCGAGCCGCCGCTGGTCGGCACCGGCGTGGAGCCGGCCATAGCCAAGGACTCCAGGGCCTGCGTCAGCGCCCGCACCTCGGGCAAGGTCCTGTACGCCTCGGCGGAAATGATCTCCATAAAGCCGGACAACTCCAAAGAGCCCGACATCTACCACCTGATAAAATACAGGCGCTCCAACCAGGACACCTGCGTTAACCAGAAGCCCACGGTACGCAGCGGCGACATCATAAAGAAGGGCGACATCATCGCCGACGGCCCCGCGACCTCGCAGGGGCAGCTGGCGCTGGGCAAGAACCTCCTGGTGGCGTTCATGTCCTGGGAAGGTTTCAACTACGAAGACGCCATCCTGGTCTCCGAGAAGCTGGTCGAGGAAGACGCGCTGACCTCGATCTTCATAGAGGAATTCGAAGTGGAAGCCCGCGACACCAAGCTGGGCCCCGAAGAAATAACCCGCGACATCCCCAACGTCGGCTCCGACGCGCTGGAGCACATAGACTCCGAAGGCGTGGTGGTCCCGTCCACGATGGTCCGCCAGGGCGACATCCTGGTCTGCAAGGTCTCCCCGAAGGGCGAGCAGCAGCTCTCCCCCGAAGAGCGCCTGCTGAAGGTCATCTTCGGCAAGAAGGCCGAGGACGTGACCGACACCTCGCTGCGGGTCCCGCCCGGCGTGTACGGCAAGATCATGGGCACGCGCATCTTCGTGCGCAGGGAAAAGCTCTCCAAGCCCGAAGAGAAGAAGCGCGTCGACGAGATCAACGCCGAACAGCACCTGAACCTGGAAGCGCTGAAGAACTTCCGCAAGGACGCCCTGAAGGACGAGAAGAAAGGCTCCGACGTGGAAGAGTTCTACAAGCTGATGGAAAAGAAGATCAAGGACAAGTACGCCCGCGAAAAAGAGCTGCTCAAGCAGACCGGCGAACTGCCCGTGACCGTCAACAAGGTGGTTAAAGTTTACATAGCCCTCAAGAGAAGGCTGCAGGTCGGCGACAAGCTCTCCGGCCGCCACGGCAACAAGGGCGTGGTAGCGCGCATACTGCCCAAAGAAGATATGCCGTACCTGCCGGACGGCACGCCGGTGGACGTAGTGCTGTCCCCGCTGGGCGTTCCGTCCCGTATGAACATCGGCCAGATACTTGAGACCATGATAGGCTGGGCCGGCAAGCAGCTGGACACCCAGATGGTCTGCCCCGTGTTCGACGGCGCCGCCGAAGACAACCTCGAGTTCTGGAAATACTGGGACGACAAGAGGAAGAAGAAGCGCGGCGAAGTCACCGTAGACGACGTCATAAAGGATATAAAGGAACACCCGGGCGCGCAGAAGCCCGGCGTCATCCAGATGGTCCAGCTGGCGAAGGACCACCTCAAGAACAGCGGCGTGCCGGAAGAATACCTGCCGGACGACTACTGCCGCATCAACCTGTTCGACGGCAGGACCGGCGAACAGTTCCACGAAAAGGTGACGATAGGCTACATGTACATCCTGAAGCTCATCCACCTGGTGGAAGACAAGGTGCACGCCCGCTCCACGGGCCCTTACAGCCTCATCACCAGGCAGCCCCTGGGCGGCAAGGCCCTGTTCGGCGGCCAGCGGTTCGGCGAAATGGAAGTCTGGGCGCTGGAGGGCTACGGCGCGGCCTACGCCCTGCAGGAAATGCTGACCGTGAAGTCGGACGACTTCGCGGGCCGGACCAAGATGTACGAAGCTATCATCAAGGGCGACTTCCCGCCGCAGCCCGGCGTGCCCGAGTCGTTCAAGGTGCTGGTGAAGGAACTCCAGGCGCTGGCGCTCGACGTCGACCTGATAAAGGCCGAGGAAGAGGCCGCCCGCGCGGAAGGCGTGAAGGAAAAGGCCAAGAAGAAGGCGGCCGCCAAAGCGGCCAGCTGACACCGGGGACTGTCCCCTTTACCGGCCCGCGGAGCGGGCGGTAGAAGGGGACTGTCCCCTGAACACAAGGGACTGTCGCGCATTCGATTCTTGTAACTTCAAAGACTTGAGGAGCTCTCGACTATGGACCATCAGATAAGCTCGGAAGCCAGAAGTTTTTTCGGTTTGCCCAAAGCCTCCAAAAAACGCAAAGAGATAAATTACAACGACTTCGACGGGATGAAGATCGGCATAGCCAGCCCCGTCAAGATCAAGAACTGGTCCTTCGGCGAGGTCAAGAAGCCGGAAACCATCAACTACCGCACGCTTAAGCCCGAGCGCGACGGCCTGCTCTGCGAAAGGATCTTCGGCCCCTCCAAGGATTACGAGTGCGCCTGCGGCAAGTACCGCTGGGTAAAATTCAAAGGCGTGGTCTGCGACCGCTGCGGCGTGGAAGTCACCGAGGCCAAGGTGCGCCGCGAGCGCATGGGCCACATAGAACTGGCCTGCCCCGTCGCCCACATCTGGTTCCTGCGCAAGAGCCCGTCGCG
>CAZJUL010000135.1:0-1046 GCA_964549095.1 uncultured Elusimicrobiaceae bacterium | reverse complement strand
GTCCCGCATAGGCATCATCCTGGACATGAAGCCCTCCGACCTGGAGAAGGTAGTGTACTACGCGGCCTACGTGGTGCTTGAAGACACCAAGGACCCGGTCACCGGCCGCGTGGAATACGCCACCGGCGACGTGCTGACCGAAGCCCAGCTCAACGAGACCAAGAAGAAATTCCCCAAGATCAAGGTCGGCATCGGCGCCGGCGCCATAAAGGACCTGCTGGAAAGGATAGACCTTAAGAAAGAGATAGACGCCATCCAGAACGAGCTGGCCAACGCCAAGCCGGATATGGACCGCTCCAAGCTGATCAAGCGCCTGAAGATCCTGGAAGGTTTCATGAAGAGCGCCAACCGCCCCGAATGGATGATAATGACCATCCTGCCGGTGCTGCCGCCCGACCTGCGCCCGCTGGTGCCCCTGGAAGGCGGCCGCTTCGCCACCTCCGACCTGAACGACCTTTACAGAAGGATCATCAACCGCAACAACCGCCTCAAGCACATCGAGGCCCTGCGCGCCCCGCAGGTGATGATCTACAACGAAAAGCGCCTGCTGCAGGAAGCCGTGGACGCGCTGATAGAGAACGGCGCGCGCGGCAAAGTGGTGCTCGGCGCCGCCAACCGCCCCCTGAAGTCCATCTCGGACATCCTGAAGGGCAAGCAGGGCCGCTTCCGCCAGAACCTCCTGGGTAAGCGCGTGGACTATTCCGGCCGCTCGGTCATCGTGGTCGGCCCGAACCTTAAGCTCCACCAGTGCGGCCTCCCCAAGGAAATGGCGCTGGAGCTGTTCAAGCCCTTCGTGCTGGCCGAGCTTATAAAGAAGGACAATATCACCCTCAAGGTGGCCAAGAAGAAGATGGAGCACGCGGACAACGAGATCTGGGACATCCTGGAGCGCGTGACCAAGAAGCATCCCGTGATGCTCAACCGCGCCCCCACGCTGCACCGCCTGGGCATCCAGGCCTTCGAGCCGGTCCTCATCGAAGGTCTCGCCATACAGCTGCACCCGCTCACCTGCGCGGCGTTCAACGCCGACTTCGACGGCGACCAGA
>CAZJUL010000134.1:0-7495 GCA_964549095.1 uncultured Elusimicrobiaceae bacterium | reverse complement strand
GTCGGCGGAATGGCTCGTCAGGCACGGCTCGCCACACCGTGGCTCGCCTCCTCACGCGGAACTGGCCTTCGGCCATCCGGCCCTCGCGCTTACGCAAGCTCGGGCCTCGCGACGGCCTTCCTCGCCATCTCCGCCGCCACCCGCTCCGGGGAATATTAATTGCTTAACAAAAAAGGAGTGGATAGCTGTCCTTATGAAGATCAGAAAAGCGAAACGAAACGATGTTCCCGGGATAATGAAGCTCATTTATGAGCTTGCGGTCTACGAGAAAGCGCCGGCAGAAGTGACCCTTTCCAAAGAAGACCTGAAGAGATCCCTCTTCGCTAAAGACCCGAAGGTTTTCTGCGACCTCCTGGAAGCGGACGGGAAGATAGCCGGGATGGCTATCTGGTTCCTGAATTACTCAACCTGGCAGGGGAAACACGGCATCTACCTTGAAGACTTGTTCGTGAGGCCCGAATACCGGGGGCGGGGCTATGGCGAAGCCCTGCTCAGGCACCTGGCCCGCATCTGCGTGAAGAACGGCTACGGCCGCTTCCAGTGGTCCGTGCTCGACTGGAACAAGCCGGCCATCGGTTTCTACAAAGGCCTCGGGGCGGGAGCGATGGACGACTGGACCGTCTACCGGGTTTCCGGCCGGGCTTTGAAAAAACTCGCGGGGAAGTAGCCGCTTCAGGAAGGCGTCCGTAACGGTTTTTCTTTTAAAGGACTATCTCGGTCATAGTGAGGCCGTCGGTGGTTTTGGCGGCCTCGGCCACGGCGGGGTCTTTGGTGAGTAAGAGTATCTGCCAGCCGGTTTCCTTCTGGAACTCCGATAAAAGTTCGAGGGCCGTCGCTATCCGCCCGGCGTCCAGTGCGTAGAAAGGTTCGTCCAGCACCAGCAGGGCGGGGGAAACCTTCCCGTCCGCGCCGGTCCTGGATCTCTTCGCCAGGGACAGGCGCGCGGCCAGCATGAAGATATCGCGCGTGCCCGAGGAAAGCTGTTCCAGCGGGCGGGGCTCGCCGCCCGCGTCGCCCATAGCCGCGCCGTCCAGCCCGAAAGACGGGAACTGCAGCCGCCTGCCCGGCAGCAGCTTTTTCAGCGTGCCGCCCACTTCCGCGGTAAGTATCTCAAGCTTTATGGTCGAATTGGCGGCTATCCTTTCGAAGGCCCCCGCGGCTATTTTGTAGCCGGCCAGGGTCAGGCGTACCTCGACGGCTTCGGCTTCTTTGGCCTGGGCCGCTACGGCAAGCCGGCTGATGGCTTCCGGGACGCCTTCCAGCCTGGTGGCCGCCACCTCGCGCGCTTTCTGCAGGTCGGCTTCTTCGCGCAAAAGACGCTCTTTCAGCTCCTGCGTCTCATAGCGCAGGCGCTCGTAGGCGCGTTCAAGGCGCCTCAATTCTTCTTCGGGTAGACCCGGCCTGGCGCCGGCCCGCTCCAGCTGGTCCGCGCGGTCCTGCAGGCGGAATTTAAAATCCTTTATGTCGCGGCAGCCGTAGCTTTTGGCCGAGGCGGACGCCGTTGCCCGGCGGGCTTCCGCGTCGGACGCGGTCTTGGCCCGCTCGTCGGCTTTCGACCGGTATTCGTCGCGGCTTTTGCAGCCAGTCTTCGCCAGCCAGCGTTGGGCCGATCCTTCGGCCTCGCGGCGCGCGTCTTCGGCCATGCCGGCCTTAATGGAAAGTTCGTTCCTTTCTTTCTCCGCGCCGGCAAAGGACTCCTCGCTTTTTTCCAGCGCCGCTTCGGCGGCTTTCAGTTCGGCCTGCACCGAGGCGAGGGCGTCCTTCACGCCCTGCAGGGTTTCGCGCTTCACCGGCGCGGCGTCCAGCCCCGCGTTGCTCCAGGTATCCGCCAGGCGGGCCAGCAACTCCCTGGCCGCCTGCGGGTCTGTATACCCGACGGTGGTTTTAATGGCGGCGAACCAGCCTACCGCGCCGGCCAGCAGCGCTACCACATAGCCCACCACTATGCCGCCCGCCCCTTTCAGCCAGAAATAAAGCCCGGCGGCCAGCGCCAGACCGGCGGCCCAAATAGTAAGGCGCACCGGGAAATTCACGGTCTTCCTGATGGCGACCGCCGCGGCGGCCAGGAAATTATCTATCTCGGTTTTAGAAATCTCCGCTTGCGCGCTCCTGCGGCGCAGCAGCGGGACGGCCGAGCGGGCCGCTTCCAGCGCCGCCTTCGCGGCCGCCAGCGCTTTTTCTTTTTCTTCCTGCTGCCCGCGCAGCAGCGTCAGCTCTTCTTTCTTCTTTTCAAGCGCGGCGGTCAGCAGGTCGTACGCGCCCAGCGCCCCTTCGCTGTAGCCCGCCAGGCCGCCGAGCTTCTCCTCCAGCGCCTCCAGTTCGCGCAGCAGCGCCAGCTCTCTGCGGACGCGGTCCAGCTCGGCCCCGTCGCGGGCCGTCTCGTATTCGGGTTTTAGCGCGGCCAGCTTCGCTTCTTTATCGGCGGTCTTGATCTTTACTTCGTCCAGGACGGCGGCCAGCTTTTTAAGCGCTTCCTCTCCGGCGAAGACGGCCGTGCGCCTGTTCATTTCGGCGTCCAGGTCTTTCTTCAGTTCCGCGGCTTCCGCCTCCAGACCGGCCAGCTTTTTGATCAGCGGTTTGCTTTTCACTTCGCTGGCGGCTTCCAGCAGCTCTTCCGAAAGTTCGGCCGGATCCATGCCCCCGCTGAACAGCGCGTTCCTGAAAGCCTTCAGCCAGGCGCCGCCGCCCGAGGCTTCGATGTGGACCTGCCCGCCGCGTATGGCGAAGATGTCCAGGAATTCGTGGGCGTCGTATTTCGGCTGCTCCGTGCCGGGCGCCCACTCCAAAGCGGCTCTTCTGTCTTTGCCGTAGCGGTCCTTTACGCGCTGGTAGAGGGAATCCTTTTTATTGCACTTGCAGAGGTTGTCGAACAGCGCGTCGAAGACGGTGGTCTTGCCGGCCTCGTTAGGGCCGGTGATGACAGTGAAGGGGGCGAGCTTCAGGGTCCTTTCGGAAAACCTGCCGAACTTCCTGAGGATGAGGGCGGTGATCATAGGGCCGCCTTCTTCTTCAGCCGGGCGGCTATGGCTTCGCAGCCGAAGCGCCGGGCGTAAAGCCATTTGCGCTCTTCTTCCGTGCCGGGGCCGGGCTTTATCTTTTCCAGCTCGGCCAGGAACTCCGCCGCGAGCGGGTTGCCGGAAATGTTCTCAATGACTTCCACCGCGCGGGGGCGCGCCTCGTACTTGCGCACGCTGGGCGCAAATTCCTTTTCCAGCTTTTTTTCCGCCTCGATCGCCGTTTGGTCGGAGTCCGCCGTGCCGGACACGGCGACGCTTAAAAAGTCTTCCGGGCCGCATTCTGTCCTAATGCGCTCCAGGTCGGCCGGCGCGGGGTTCCCGTCCAGCCCGAGCGGTATTTCATAGCGGCGGAACTGGCCGGCCTCCGGGAGGGGGACGAATTTCGCGGCTGCGGCGCCGGGGGCTGTTTCGACAAGGTACACTCCGCGCGGCCCGGTTTCCCTGGGGCTGCCGCGCCAGACGCGGGGAGAGCCGGGGTACACCGCCAGCGTAGCGCCGAAGCGCTCTTCCCGGCGGCCGTGCACGTGGCCCAGCGCCGCGTAATCGGCGCCGAAGCGCGTGAACAGGCCGTCGTCTATCACGCCGGCCTTCGCGTCGGTTTCCTCTTCCGGGCCCGTATAGATCCGGGAATTGAGCCCGTGCATCACCAGCACGCGGGCGCGCGCGGGGTCTTTGGGCGGCACCGCCCAGTCGCGGTAGCCGCCGTAGCTCTCCGCGTGCGGCGCGCAGACGAATTCCACGCCGCCGAGGACATAGAAGCCGAACGGCGCC
The DNA here is from genome assembly GCA_964549095.1 of uncultured Elusimicrobiaceae bacterium. Classification (GTDB taxonomy): domain Bacteria; phylum Elusimicrobiota; class Elusimicrobia; order Elusimicrobiales; family UBA9959; genus JAHJSU01. The sequence continues at coordinate 3,707 of CAZJUL010000134.1, read as the reverse complement.
GTATAGGCTGGCTTCGCCGCCCCCAGGTCGAAATTCTCCAGCGGGGCGTCGCGGCGCAGGTTCTCGTGGTTGCCGGGCAGGAAAATGATCTCGCAGAGGCCGGCCAGCGGCTTTATCCGCGAGGCGAACTCCCCGCGCAGTTCTTTCAGGTCGGAGAAAGAATCGAAGAGGTCTCCCGCTATCAGGAAGACGTCCGGCTTTTCTTTGACGGCCAGCCGCACTATCGCGTCGAGCACGGAAAGGCAGTAAGCCCGTTCGTCCCCGGTCCTGAGGTGCAGGTCGGCGGTATGGAGTATTTTGGCCACGGATAAATTATAGTTTTTCTGGACAGGTTTCGCACCCCGTCGGTTTTTAACGGGGCGGGGGACTTTGTAAAATATATATAATATCGATAAAGCCGTAACCGCGGCCCGGAGTACCAGTGGCAGTGCCGCGGCGGCCTGCGCGTTTCCGCATTGGGGCGATGAAGGGAGAGCCGGTGGAGACAAAAGGAAAGATCGAGAACGGACGGACCGACCCGGCGCTTATTTCCGGCGGCATGGGCGTCCGCGTCTCCTGCTGGAGCCTGGCCCGGATAGTGTCCATGCTGGGCGAGCTGGGCGTGGTTTCCGGCACCGGGCTCGAAATTGTCTATCCCCGCATCCTGCAGGACGGCGATCCCGGCGGACACATCAAGCGGGCCTTCGACGAACTGGCCAGGCGCCAGCCGGCCCTCGCCGAACCCGTAGGCCGCCTGTACGACGAATATTACATCGCGGGCGGCAAGCCGGCAGGCGCTTCGTACGCGCCGGTGCCCGTATGGACGCTCAGCCGGGTGGAAGGCTACGGCCGCGCTCCGGACTCGTTCTGGGAACCGTCGCGCGAGGCGCAGATAATTTCCATCGCGGCCAACTTCTCCGAGGTCTGGCTGGCCAAAGAGGGCCACGGCGGACTGGTAGGCATTAATTTTTTGCGCAAGATAGAGCGGCCTATGCCCTGCGCGCTCTACGGCGCCATCCTCGCGGGCGTGGATTACATAGTTATCGGGGCCGGGAATCCGTCGCATATCCCCGGGATGCTCCGCCTGCTGTCCCGCCACGAGCCGGCGTCAATGCCTCTTAAAGTGTTCGGGACACGCACGGACAGCGGGGAGTTCTCGGTCCTGGCCCGGCCGCGCAATTTCGTAGGCGGCGGCGCCGCCGCCCTGCCTGTGCCGAAGTTCCTGGCCATAGTCTCCTCTTTCAGCCTGGCGAACATGCTGGCCTCCGACCCGGAGACGCGCCCCTACGGCTTCGTGGTGGAAGGCTACCCGGCCGGCGGCCACAACGCGCCCCCGGCCAAGTCCCGCTTCGACGCCGGCGGCCGGCCCGTGCTGGTCTATACCGAGCAGGACGAGGCCGACATCCCCGCCATAGCCGGCCTGGGCCTGCCGTTCTGGCTGGCTGGCTCCTACGGTACGCCGGCTAAGCTGCGTGAGGCTGTAGCCGCCGGCGCGGCGGGCGTACAGTTCGGCACCCTGGCGGCGCTTTCCGGGCAGTCCGGCTTCAGGCAGGACCTCCGCGCGCAGGCGCTGAAGCTGATAGCTGAAAAAAAGCTGAAGGTCACCGACACGCTGGTGTCCCCTACCGGTTTTCCGTTCAAGGTGGCGCAGATGCCCGGCACGATCTCCGACGAGGCCGTTTATAAGGAACGTCCCAGGCTGTGCGACATCTCGATGCTGCAGGCCAATTACCTGGCGCCGGGCGGGGAACTGGGCTACCGCTGCCCGGCGGAACCCGTCGATAATTTTGTAGCCAACGGCGGCCGGGAACAGAACACCGCCGGGCGCGCCTGCCTGTGCAACGCGCTGCTGGCGGCCGCCGGCTTCCCGCAGGTCCGCCGCGACGGCTACGTGGAGCAGCCCATCGTCACGCTGGGCGAAGACCTTACCCCCATCGAGGAAATGCTCGCCCTGCTGCCGCCCGGGCAGCTCAACTTCACCATAGGCAAGGCCATACAGTACCTCCGGCAGGGACTGAAAAAGTAAAAGCGGTTTCCCCTGATCTCCCGCCAATACCGTGTTTGCGCCGGTCCGTGCCGCCGGGCGATTTTTGTATAATTCTCAAATGACAGCCAAGCTGAAAGCCCCGGCCGCGACCGCCTGGAAAGTGTGCCGCCTTGCGCTCAGGAAATTTTTCGACATAAACGGCACCGAGCGCGCCGGCGCGTTCGCCTTCAGCGCTTTCTGCTCCCTGTTCCCGCTCATACTGCTGCTGGTTTCCATAACCTCGCTCTTCGTCGACCGCGAACTGGCGGGGCAGGCCGTGGTGACGCATATAGAGCGCTCTATCCCGCTGGGCCCGGAGATGCAGAACTACATCTTCAGCACCGTCGCCGGCGTGATAAAGGCCCGGGGCCGGGCCAGCGCCGTGGCCCTGGTGGTCCTGCTGTGGATGTCCGCGCAGTTCTTCATAACGCTGATAAAAGCTTCCAGCCGCGCCTGGGGCGGCAGATCGCCGGACTGGTGGCACCTGCCGCTGACAAGCCTGAAGATGTTCGCCTTGATGGCCGCCGCCGTGCTGCTGGGGATGGGCCTGCCGCTGCCGCTGAAAATGCTCAAGGCCTGGTTCCCCTCGGTCGCGGCGTTCCTCACGGGGGTTTATTCCGCGGGCGTCATGGTTCTCCCGCCGCTGCTGCTTTTCGCCGGCCTTGTGATGCTCTACCGCCTGGCCCCGCGCCCGCGGGCGGGTTTCCGGGAGGTCTGGCAGGGAGCCCTGTGCGCCACGGCATTGCTGCAGGGCGTGAACTCGCTGTTCCTTTTCTATCTGAAGCACTTCGCGAAGCTGAACGCTGTCTACGGGGCTTTCGGCGGGATCATAGCGCTGCTGATATGGATCTACCTGTCGGGCTGCGTGATAATATTCGGGGCCTGCCTTTCCGCGGCGCTGAGCGAAACGCGCGGCGCGGCCAGGGCCTGAACTTCAGCGAAGTCTGAGTTCTTTTATCGCCTGCTGTTTTATATCGGGGGGGAGGAAAGAAGCGGCGGCGGCGCACTTGTTGGCGTAAGCTATATCTTCCAGCGAAAGTCCTATCTTTTCCACGGCCAGCAGGTATTCCTTGTTCAGGTCGGTGTCCAGGATCTCCGGATCGTCCGCGCTTATGGAAACGCTGATCCCGGATTCGATGAATTTCTTGAGCGGGTGGTCTTCCAGCCTTTCCACCGCGCGGGTCACGAAATTGCTCCAGGGGTTGGTCTCGATCGTTATGCCCTTCTCTTTTATCAGCCGCAGGGTTTTGCCTGCCGGGTCCTCGACCGTTTTAACTCCGTGGCCTATGCGCCCGGGTTCCAGGTGGTTTATGGTTTCCAGCACCTGCGTGTACTGCCCTTCTTCCCCGGAATGCACCGTCAGAGAGGCCGGCGCCGCGCAGCTTTTTGGCGAGGCCCGAATAGAGCCGCGACGGGTAATTTATCTCGTCGTCCGCGAAATCGAAGCCGATGACCTTCTTTTTGTTCTGCACCGCGAACTCCGCGGTCTTTTCCGCTGAGCCCAGCCCGTAGGAGCGGGAGGCGATGACTATGACGCCGCAGAGCAGCCCGCGCGCCTTCTGGAATTCCCGTACGGCGCCCAGCATCACGTCCAGCGCTTTCTGCCAGTCCAGCCCTTTCCCTTTCAGCATGAAGTCGGGACTGTACCTCAGCTCCAGCAGGCGGATGTTCTCTTTAGTGAAGGCGTCTTCCAGCGCTTCGA
>CAZJUL010000133.1:6652-7500 GCA_964549095.1 uncultured Elusimicrobiaceae bacterium | reverse complement strand
CGGGGCTGCCGCCGCCCGAGAACGCCGACAAGATCCTGTCGCACTTCACGGTGCACGTGCTGCCAGCGGGCCTGAAGGGCCTGGTGCTGACGGCGGTGGTGCTGGCCAGCATTGACTCGCCGCTCAGCTCTTTATCCTCTTCCTTCGTCACGGACATCTACAGGCCGCTGGTGAAAAAGGACGGGACGGAGCGGCACTACCTCCTGGTCTCGCGGCTGAGCGTGGCCTGCTTCGGCCTGCTGCTGGCCGCGATAGCCTGGCTGTGCGCGTCCGGCTCGGGGCGCATGCTGTGGCTGGCCTTCAAGGTGAACGGCGTTACGGCCGGGAGCCTGCTGGGCGTCTTCCTGCTGGGGCTGCTGACTTCCGTGCGGTCCAACAGGGGGAACGTGGCGGCGATGCTGATAAGCGCCGGCGTCGCCGGGCTGGCGCTCTGGCTTTCCGAGACCGGCAGGCTGGCGCTCGGCTGGAGCTGGATAGTGGTCATCGGCACCGTGCTGACTTTCGCGCTCGGCTGGCTGCTCGGGCCGGTTCTGGATAAACCGCAAATAAAAACCCCGCAGCCGTAAAGCCGCGGGGTTTTAGCATCAAGCATTGGGGACACCTTGCTGCAAGGTGTCCCCGATCCTTAGAAGTCTAATTGTGCTTGAGGAGCTGCTCTTTCCGCTTCTTTATCTCGTCCTCGAGCTTTTCCAGCTTTTCCTTCGCTTTTTCGGTGGTGTCTTCGATCCAGTCGTTGACCCTGGCCCGTGTCTCTTTGCCCGAGGCGGGCGCGAAGAGGATGCCGAGAGCGGCGCCTATGATGCCGCCCAGCACGAAAGCCGATACTACCTCGCCGGTCCTGTTTTCTG
>CAZJUL010000133.1:3693-6642 GCA_964549095.1 uncultured Elusimicrobiaceae bacterium | reverse complement strand
GTTCAAATGTTATCCTTTATTCTTATACATTCTCGCCCTGCTTGTCAATCGCCGCGGGCGGCCCCTTCGGAGCCGCCCCCCAAATTTTATATGATTAGGCATATGGAAAGACTGCTGCTGACGGCCGCGCTGGCGCTCCTGCCCAACGGCGCGCTGGCCTATGAATTCGACCAAGCCCTGGGTAAACAGCTGTCAGCCGAATTTAAAACCGCCATCTCGTCCTACGCTATCGGGGCAGAAGTCTACGCCCGCCTGGAAAGCCCGGCCCCCGGGGGGGGCGCGGCCCAAGCGCCCGGCATACTGCTGCGCTACGACGGCGCAGCGTGGCAGGCGCATTACGACGCGGCGGAGAACGCGATCTATTTCAACACCCGGTACGTGATGCAGTTCTTCGGCGTGAAAAAGCTGAAGCCCGCGCAGCTCATAGAAAGGCTGCACAGGAACGCCGGGGCCCGCGCCGCTTTAGTGGAATGCGCGGACGCGCTCTACCTGCACGAGCTGGTGCACGCGCTTCAGCGCCGCCTCTACCCGAATTACCGGCTGGCCGCGGCGGCCGGGAACCCGGTGGAATTCGAATACGAGGCGTACCTTACCGAGGACCTCTACTGCCACGAGAAGATGAAGCGGGACCCGGGGCGGCTGAAGGCTTTTATAAACGGCACCCACCACGACCTCTATACGGCGGGCACGATGGGCACCTACCTGATGCTGTCCCTGGATATGGACGATTACAGGGAAAGGATACGCAAGAAGTACCAGGAGGACCTGGCCGGCTATTCCAGTTTCGACGCGAACGTGGCCGCGCAGAAGAACTCGGTGGAGGACTCCCGGATAATGGCCTACGCCGCGGGCAAGGTGGAGGACTACCATGGCGACGCGGCGGTGCTGGGCCAGCTGGAGGCGGAAAAAGAGGTCTACGCGGCGTTCCTGAAGAACTTTTACGAGGAGCGCTGGCCGAAGTTCAGCGCGGAAGCGCTGACGTTCATCGGCGGCGCGGCCCTGGAGGAGAAGAACTACCCGCTGGCGCTGGAATGCCTGACGGCGGCCGACGAGAACGCCGGACGGCTCGGCGTGCCGGCGGAGGACCTGGACCGGCTCAGGGAGAAAGGCGCCGTGGCCGTGCTGGAGGCCGCGGCTTTCATAAAGGACCACCGCAAAAAAATGCCGCTGGATATCCTGAGCCAGCACCTGAAGGCGCTTGAAAAGGCCTGCAAAAAGACCGGCCGGCCCCTGCCCGAGGGCTTCGCGGCCCTGCTGGCCGAGACCTATCCCAGGGCCCTGAAATATTACGCCAGGCGCGCGTCCAGGGAAAAAGACCCGGATAAAAAAGAATATTACGAAGAGAACGCCCGGTACTTTTCGGAAATCCCCGGCGCCGACCCCCGTCAGCCCTCCCGCTGAATATTTTCTTCTTGAATCTTGTCATATTAATTGAGTAGATTATTTATATTCGCCCATTACGCTTCACAGGGAGACCGATATGATAGATATAACTAAGAACCTCGCGATCGCTCCAAGGCGCACCAAGGCTTCCGTGATACGGGAGCTGCTGAAATTCACGAACAAGGCCGGGGTCATCTCTTTCGCCGGCGGCCTGCCGGACCCGGAAGTGTTCCCGTATGATTTCGTCGCCGACGCGGTCAAGCGGATCATGGCGAAAGAGGGCCGCGTGGCCCTGCAGTACGGCCCGACCGAGGGCCTGCCGGAGCTCAAGGAAGAGTTCATCAAGTTCCTGGCAAAGCACGAAGGCGTGCACGTAAAACAGGATAACATCCTTATCACCACGGCCTCGCAGCAGGCGCTGGACCTGGTCGGCCGGCTCTTCATAGACGCGTCCGACCCCGTGCTGGTGGAAATGCCCAGCTACATGGGCGGGCTGCAGGTCTTCAAATCCTACGGCGCGGATTTTGTCGGCGTCAAGATGGACGAGGACGGCATAGACACGGAGAACCTGGCGGAACGGCTCCAGTGGCTCCGGGACCAGGACGAACACTATAAATTCCTGTACATCGTGCCCGATTTCCAGAACCCCAGCGGCGTGACCCTTACGGAGGCGCGGCGGAAGAAGGTGATAGAGCTGTCCGAGAAATACAACGTCGCCGTCATAGAGGACTCTCCCTACCGCCAGATAAGGTTCGAAGGCAAGGCGCCGAAGATGATCTTCCGCCTGGACCAGGAAACGCGCAAGACCGACAACATCATCTCGCTGTTCACCTTCTCGAAGACCTTCGCCCCGGGCCTGCGCGTCGGGGTCATCGTGGCCCACGAGAACATCATAAAGAAAATGGTCATACTCAAGCAGTCGCTGGACCTGTGCACTTCCAGCCTTAACCAGCTCATAGCCGCCGAATTCCTGCGCACCGGCGCCTTTGACAAGCACGTCAAGCTGGTCAACAAAACCTACAAGGTCAAGAAAGACGCCATGCTGGCCGCCCTGGAAAAATACATGCCCGACGGCGTCACCTGGACCAGGCCGGAAGGCGGCCTCTTCCTGTGGGTCAAGCTGCCCGAGAGCCTGAGCGCCGACGACATGTTCCAGGACGCCCTGAAGGAAAACGTGGCCTACGTGATCGGCTCGGCCTTCCATTGCGACGGCTCCGGCAAGAACACGATGCGCCTCAATTTCTCCTATCCGACCGTGCCCGAGATAGACGAGGGCATAAAGCGCCTGGCCGCCGCCGTCAAGAAAAGAATGGTGTCCGTATAAGGGCGGGGAATGCAGCCGCAAGGCCACAGATAAGCAGTGCCGCGGCCGCCTTTTTCCCGCGTTTCCGCGCCTTACTTCCCGCTTAAAGCATGAACGACGATTTCTCCCGAGAATTCTCCTCAGCCCTGAGGTCGGCCGGCGTGGTCGGCGCCGGCGGGGCCGGCTTCCCGGCCTACGTGAAGGCGCAGAGCCGCGCCGAATACGCGCTGGTCAACGCCGCGGAATGCGAACCGCTCCTCAAA
>CAZJUL010000133.1:0-3683 GCA_964549095.1 uncultured Elusimicrobiaceae bacterium | reverse complement strand
AAAAAAGACCAGAAGCTGCTTGAGTACTTTCCCGAAAAGGTTTTCGACGGCCTGGAGCTGATGATGCGCTCCACCGGCGCGAAGGCCGGGATCCTGGGCATAAAGAAGAAGCACGAGAAGCTGATAAAGCGCCTGGAAGAGATAGCCCGCGGCCGCAAAAATATCAGCGTCGGCAAACTGGGGGATTACTACCCCGCCGGCGACGAGCAGTGCCTGGTCTACGACCTCACCGGCCGCGTGGTCCCGCCTGGCGGCCTGCCAATAGAGGTGGGCTGCGTGGTCAACAACGTCGAGACGCTTTATAACGCGGCCGCGGCGTCCAGGACCCCGGTCACCGAAAAATTCATCACTATCGCCGGCGCGGTGAAAAAGCCCTGCACCATAAAAGTGCCGGTCGGCATAACTTACGCCGAAGCGGTAGAGATCGCCGGCGGCGCTCTGCCCGCGCAGGCGGCGGGCATAGACGGCGGCCCGATGATGGACAAGGCATCCGGCGGGCTGATAGTCCTGCCCAGGGACCACCCGCTGATAGTGAAAAAAGCGCAGGGCCGCGCCGTGTTCGGCCGTATCGGGCAATCGGCCTGCGACCAGTGTTCCTACTGCACCGAGCTCTGTCCCCGTTACCTGCTGGGCCATAATATCCAGCCGCACCGCGCTATGCGCTCCCTGCTGTTCGCCGGCGGCGGCCGCAAAGTGCACAGCGAATTCGCGCTGCTCTGCTGCGAATGTTCGCTCTGCTCGCTCTATTCCTGCCCCGAGGGCCTGAACCCGAGGGAAGTCTGCGTCAGCGCCAAGAGCGACCTGCGCGAGATGAAGGTCAATTTCAGGAATTCCGCCCTGAACACCGGCGCGGCGCCCGTGCCGCACCCGGTAAGGGACGAGCGGAAAGTGCCGGTCTCAAAACTGGTGAAGAGGCTCGGCCTGGCGGAGTACAATGCGGACGCCCCGTACCTGGAGCACGGGTATAAGCCCGCGCGCGTGCGGATACAGCTCAGTCAGCACATAGGCGTTCCCTGTTCCCCGAAGGTGGCCGTCGGGCAGAAGGTCGCGAAGGGCGAGGCGGTGGGCGACTTGCCGGCCGACAAGCTGGGCTGCCCGGTGCACGCCAGCATAGCCGGGAAAATTTCGAGGATAAACGACAGGTACATTGAGATAGAGGCTTAATTTATGAACAACGCCATCGGCGGCGTAGAGCTTTCGAGCGTGGCCAAGGGGATGGAGAGCGCGGACGCGATGCTGAAGACCGCTGCGGTCAGCCTGCTGCTTTCCAGGTCCATCTGCGCCGGCAAATACATCGTGCTGGTGACCGGCGAAGTGGGCGCGGTGAACGCGGCCGTAGAAGCCGGCGCCAGCAAGGCCGCGCACTCGCTGGTGGACAGCTTCGTGATTCCCAACATCCACCCGGCGGTGTTCCCGGCCATAGCGGGCACGGCCGTAGTGGGCGAGCTGCAGGCCCTCGGCGTGATAGAGGCCTTTTCGGTTTCGGCCCTCATAGAGGCGGCGGACGCCGCCGTGAAAGCGGCCGACGTGAAGCTCATAGAAGTGCGGCTGGCCATGGCCCTGGGCGGCAAGGCTTTCGTGACCCTGACCGGCAGCGTGGCCGCCGCGGAAACGGCCGTTTCGGCCGGGGCGGCCGTGGTCGGAAAGAAAGGCCTGCTGGTGGAAAAGGTGGTCATAGCGCAGCCGCGGAAAGAACTCCTGAGGGAAATGATATAATTAATTTCGCGAAAGAATATTACTGACAGGGGACAACATGAACAAGAACAGGACGCCGATGATAGCCGGGAACTGGAAGATGCACCTGAACGTGAAAGAGGCGGGCGAGCTGGCGCTGGCCCTGAAAAAAGGCCTGGACCCCGACCTGAAGCACGAAGTGCTGGTGGCCCCCACGTTCACCAATCTCTGGGCCGTCCACGCCGCGCTGGCGGGCTCCAATATACTGCTTTCCTCGCAGGACGTCCACTGGGAAGAGAAGGGCGCCTTCACCGGCGCGGTCTCCCCGTCGCAGGTCAAGGACGCCGGCTGCACGCACGCCATCATAGGCCATTCCGAAAGGCGCAAGGTTTTCCTGGAGACCGACGAGGTCATAAACAAGAAGCTCAAAGCCGCGCTCAAGGCCTGCATCGTCCCGGTGCTGTGCATAGGCGAAACCCTGGAAGAGCGGGAGGCCCAGCAGACCTTCCGCGTGCTGGAGACCCAGCTGACCGGCGCTTTCGCCGGGCTGAAAGTAGAAGAACTCCCCAGGGTCGTCATCGCCTACGAGCCCGTCTGGGCCATAGGCACCGGCAAGACCGCCACCCCGGAACAGGCGCAGGACGCGCACCTCTTCGTGCGGCGGCAGATGGAAAAGCTTTACGGCAAGGACTACGCGAACAGGGTCAGGATACTTTACGGCGGCTCGGTGAAGGCCGAGAACATAGACTCGCTGATGTCCCAGCCCGACATAGACGGCGCGCTGGTGGGCGGGGAAAGCCTGAAGGCCGACAAGTTCCTGCGCGTCATACATTTCCAGGAAGTGCTGGCGCGCTAGTAGACGGGGACACCTTGCTGCAAGGTGTCCCAAATGCAAGCCGGTAGTGAACCGGGGACACCTTGCTGCAAGGTGTCCCAAATGCTGAAGCCTTATTGACATGGATGAAAAATTGGTAAGAGACCTGGTGGAAGACCTGAAGCTGCGGGCCGAGCGCTCTAAGCTCCCGGTGCCCGTCGGCGTCTCCAACCGCCACGTCCATTTCACCAAAGAGGATTTCAAGGCCGTGTTCGGCGCGGACGCCGAGGCCTGCCTCCTGAAGGACATCAAGCAGCCCGGCCAGTTCGCCTGCAAAGAGCGCGTCACCATAGAGGGGCCCAAAGGCTCCATAGCGAACGTGCGCATGATAGGCCCCTACCGCCCCTACACGCAGGTGGAGATCTCGCTGGGCGACGCCCGCGCCCTGGGCCTGGAGCCGCCGATACGGGATTCCGGCAAGCTGGATAATTCCCCGGGCATTAAGATAACCGGGCCGAAAGGCTCCATCCAATTGAAGCGCGGCGTGATACTTTCCAAGCGGCACATCCATTTTTCCCTGAAGGAAGCCGAGGCTTACAGGATAAAGGACGGGATGGAGGTCAGGGTGCGCTGCGGCGCCGGCGACAGGACGACGGTGTACGAGCACGTCCTCTGCCGGGCGTCCGACAAATACGCGCTGGAGTTCCACCTCGATATGGAAGAGGCCAACGCGGCCGGCCTTAAGAACGGCGACCCGGCCTACATAGTTTAAGACCGGAATGAACGATTTGACTTGAATAACTTAATGGAGGAACGAACATGGACGCACTCGGAATGATAGAGACAAAGGGCCTGGTAGCCGTGATAGAAGCGGCGGACGCCGCCGTGAAAGCCGCCAACGTAAAACTGGTCGGCTACGAAAAGATCGGCTCCGGCCTCGTGACCATACTTTTCAGGGGCGAAGTGGCCGCCTGCCGGGCCGCCTGCGATTCAGGCGCCGCCGCCGCGCAGAAGGTCGGGGAGCTCGTGTCCGTGCACGTGATACCCCAGCCCCATTCCGACCTGGAAGGCCGGCTGCCCATAGCGCTGGAAGGCAAGAAGAAGTAATATTCACCGGAGCGGGTGGCGGCGGAAAACTAATTGGAGGGGTGACGACGGGTTTGCCCGAAGGGGGCATCCGGACCCCGACCTGGTC
>CAZJUL010000132.1:0-7500 GCA_964549095.1 uncultured Elusimicrobiaceae bacterium | reverse complement strand
CCGGCCGGCGGGGCCACCGGCTCGATCAGATACCCGGGCGTCGGGAGCTTTGTGGCGTCCGTCTGGTCCGTCGCCTTGGACCAGACCGTGAAGGACGCGCCGGAAACGGCGCCCCAGTCGCCGTCGATGAAGCTTCTCGACCAGTTAGTCGTATACAGGTCTATGGGTACGTTCGCGGGTTCTTCGTGGGTAAGCCAGTGGACGTCCGTGTCGGGCCAGTTGGAACCGCCCCAGTACTTGCCGTCGGACAGCCTTTTTATGGCCACTTCAACCTTGCGCAGCGCCTGGTTCGTCTGGTCCAGGGCCGCGCCGGTAATGCTGGTGAGGGAGCTGTACCAGTCGCCATCCGCGGGTATGGTCAGCGTGGTGGTGGGGGAAGACCTGTCTATCACGTATCTGCGCTTCGTCGTCGCTACGCCGTATGTATAGGTTTCCTCGTTCCCGGCGTAGTCCAGGCCGCGGGTATAGATCCAGTATTCGGCGTTATCCGTCTGCGAGGAGTTGGGGATGGTATAGTTCCAGGAATATGGGGTCCCCCCGCCGTAGTTCAGCCACACAGGCACGTCGCTGCCGGGGTCGAAAGAGCTGCCGTTCCAGTAATTGCCGCCTTTCAGCTTGATGCAGACCGAAGTGAAAACCACGTTAAAAGCGTCCGAAGCCGTACCGGTAATGGGGATGAACGGGGCGTATTTGCCGCCGGTCAGGTCCGGCCAGGTAACTACCGAGGCCGGCGGGGTGTTGTCTATGATGAAGGTGTTGGTGGAGGCCAGCGCCTGCAGGTTGCCGGCCTTATCCAGGACCTGCACGGAAACATAATAGGTGGTCTGGTCTTCGTCGAAGGCCTCGGTGGTGATATTTACGGTCCAGTTGTAATTGGAGAGTTCGCCCGGCGTGAACACCTTCTCCGCGTAGTTGCCCCAGCTCTCGGCGGTGAAGTCCCAGTACTGGCCTTCCTTGCCCACGGTGGGGGAACCCGCGCACTGCAGCCGGACTACCACATCCTGTATTTTGCCCGCGTCCAGGTCGGCGGCGGTGCCGGAAAGCGTCAGGGTCGGCAGGGCGGAATTTATCTTCACGTAGCTCTGCGCGGAAGGCACTGAATAGTCCTTCGGGTAGATGACCTTACTGGTCGGGTAGATGGCGTTGTCATAGGTGAAGCTCACGGAGGTGATCGGGCTCTGCACGTTGCCCACCTTGTCCGTGGCCCTGCTGTAAAGCGTGAAGCGGGCGTTGTTCCGGGCCGCCCAGTTGATGGCCGTGGGGTAGGTCCAGGTGTCGCCGCCCGTGGCGGTGAACCAGGTGGGCGTGGTGGTCCAGTTTGAGCCGGCCGGGTTCCAGTAGTAGTTATCGGTAGTTTTGAGCTGCAGTTCCACCAGCAGTATGCCCGCGGCGTTGGGCTGGGGGTCCAGGCCCTCGCCGGACAGGCCCGCGGACAGGTCCTTGTAGAAGCCGCCGGCGGCCGGGAACAGTATGGTGGTCTGCGGTTTCTGCGTATCGCGGTGGAAGGAGACCGCGAACGGGCCGAACCGCTGGTAACCCAGATCCTTGCTGATGAAGGACTGGTTGTAGGGGGAGCCGCCCTGCCGGATGGGCGTGTTCCAGGTAGAGCCGCCCCACTTGGAGGAGTAGATGGAAGAATCCGCGGTGGTGGCCACCATGTAGATCTCGTCGGAGATGCTGTCCGGCTCCAGCCGCACTATCTGGCCGTCGCCCAGCAGGTTGGGCCCGCCGCCGGCGAGGCCGGTCTTTATGGTCCAGCCGGTGCCCGGGTTAATGGCGTAGCGCAGGTAGTCGTCGTTGGAGCCGCTCCAGGCCACCATACCCTCGCTGCCGCCGGCTTCCGCGGCCGCGTCGAACGAGGCGTAGTCTATCCTTTCCAGGCCCACTTCGGCGTTCATATGGGTGGCCCAGGCGGAGCCGTTCCAGTACAGCAGCGCCAGGTCGCTGGTGTAGTCGGCCACGGCGCCGTAGAGCTCGTTGTTGGCCTGGTTGCCGCGTATCTTTATCTGCCTTATATCCACGGTGGCGGCGGTTTCGATATCCCCGCCGGTCAGTTCGCCGCCCCACTTGGTGGCGTCCGGGTTGCCGCTGGTGTAGATGCGGTAGCGCGGCGTATCCAGCCCGTTGCCGGCGGTATAGGTGGCGCTGTTATTGTCGGCCCACATCAGTATGGCCCTCTTCGTGGAATATTCCCAGGCCAGGTCGAACACCTCGTATTCCGGCCTGCTGGCCGCCAAGGCCTCGGCGTTGTCCTCCAGCTTCAGGGCCAGGTGCGCCGGGATGGAGGTGCCGTTCCAGACATAGCCGTAGATGTCCGGGCCCGCCTGGTTGTCCAGCGTCATCACCAGTATCTCGTTGGAGGCGACATTGGGGTTGGGCTCGGCCCGTATCCACCAGGGCGTGCCCAGCTGCCCCTTGTCGGAGAAGCTCAGGCCCCCCGCGCCGTATATCCAGCTGGTCCCGTTCCAGACATTGTATTTCGGGATGCTGCTGTCGGCGTAGAACACCACGCCGCGGCCGCTGGACCGCTCATAGGCCACGTCGAAGGGCCTGAAATACTCGCCGCCGGTGGCCCCGGTGAAGGAGACCGTCGCCAGTTCCTGCGGCGTGCTCCAGACGCCGCTCGGGCTGCCGTCCGCCTTCCAGACCTGCACCTTTATCTTGCTTTCGGCGTCCAGCGTGACCAGTATCTTCTCTTCCCGCGTAGGGCAGGAGGCCATGCGGGCCCACAGCACGCCCGACTCGGCGGCGTTGGCCTTGTATTCCGCGGTGAAGATGCCGTCGTCGTCGTTAAGCCGGTAGGAGGGTTTCTCGTTGACCGCGTTGTAGGTCAGCATGCCCCGGGTGATGTCCAGCGGCCTGGGCAGGGCGTAATACCTGACATAGGGGTTAACATAGCGGTTCAGGATGACCTGCGCGGTGCTCATGGTGGAGCCGTCCCAGTACAGGTAGAACAGCACGCCCCGGTCGTTGACCACCAGGCCGAAGATCTTGTCGCTGCCGGGCACATCGTTGCCCAGCACCACCGTCCTTACGGAGGAGATAACATTGGGAGAGTCGGTGGGGCCGCTCTCGCCGCTCCAGTCACCGGAGCCCGACCACTTGCGCCACCGGGGCAGCGTGGTGGTGCCCTCGGCATAGACCAGCAGCAGCTCATTGCCGCCGTTCTCCCACACCATATCAACGCCCGGGTTCCAGGAGTCTATGTTCGCCTCCACTTCCCTGGTGGTGAAGGCGGTCCAGCCGCCGCCGTTCCATTGTATGGTGTTCAGGTCGGTGGCCGAGTCTATCGACGCCACCACTATGACGTCCGAATTGGGCCGGGAGGCCAGCTTGATGTTGGTGCAGTAGTTGCCGTTGGCGCCGGTGAACGCGGAGGAGTTGAGGGCGGCGGACCAGACCGTGGTATAGGTGGCGTAGCGCATGGTCTGGTCGTTGCTGTTGTTGTCCCAGGTCACCAGGATGTGCCCGCTCAGCTGTTCGTAGGCTATGTTGATGGGGTCCCGGTAATTGAAATTGGTCATCACTTCGGCGACGGCGGCGCCGGCCCAGGACCAGACCGGCGAGGGGAACTTGGTAGTCAGCCGGGCGTAGGCCACGTCAAAAAGGGAATCGCATACGACCAGGGCCAGCTCGAACTGGCCCGTGCCGGCCGCTATCATGGGCTTGGATTCCAGCCTTATCCAGCGTGCGAATCCACCGCTGCCGGTATAGCCGAAAACAGCCTCCGAGCTCCAGCCCGCGCCGTCCCAGGAGATGGCGCCGAGCTGGTTGGCGTTGGAGCTGTTGTTGCGGGCGTATACTATCACGGCCACATCGGAGCTGTAGGCCACGTCGAAGCCGCGCATGTAAACATTGGCCGGGTCGAAGTCGGCGGTCAGGAACTGCGGATCCCCCCAGACCGAGCCGTCGAAGACCTGGGCCTTCAGGCGGCCCATGGTGTCCAGCGTGACCAGTATCTTCTCGGCGGCCCGCTCGCCCTCCAGCCAGGTCGGGGCGGAGACCAGCCGCGACCAGACCACGGCGCCGGGGGTATTCTCGTCCGAAAGGTCTTTAGCGTTGTCCTCGGCGCTCCAGGCGCTGCCGTCGTAGGTCCTGATCACGGGCTCGGAGTAAAGCTCGGTGTAGGAGATCATCGCGTCGGTGGTGGCGGAGTAGGCGGGAACGGCGGCGGGCAGCAAAGCGGCGAGGGGCAGGACGGCCCTTAAAAGGGCGCCCGCCGCCTTCTGTTTCCAGGAAAGTTTTCTGCCCGCGTCTTTCATCTCAGTTCCGCCGCCCGGCCGCCGGTTTCTACTTCTGACCGCTTTTCGCGCGCGCGTATAGTGAACCATATCAATCGCGCGCCGGCTGTTAGGCGCTTTGACAGGGTTCACCGCTCAATAAAAAACCTTCCGCCCTACGAAGACATTCAGGCGGACACTGATAGTAATTATAATATATATAAAGTGAAAAGCAATGCTTTTTCGCGCCGCGGTTGGCGCGGCCCGGCCTGCCCGACAGTTTATACCGAAACTCCATAGCTCCCCCGGAAATACGACGGCCGTTCCAGCTCTCTTCGCGCCCCGCCAGGGGCCACACCCGAAGACAGCCAAAACGGCCAGACAAATCCGTTACCGGTCTTTGATCTTCGGCAGCCTGACCCCCGCGTAATTCGCGGGTCTTAGCTTTGCGCCGCCGGCTTTGGCCGGCTTTGCTATTATCGTGACCTGTCCCGTTAGCGGCGCACCGGACCGCTCTGCACCGCACCGAACCGCAACTGCGCCGACGCCGAACGCTTCCGACACCGCAACCGCGCTCGCGCCGCTAACGGGACATTTACTCCGCTGCGTCTATAGTATAGCAGATTTACAGCGTTTGTCAAGGGGTAGGCCTTGACAAGCCAAGGCTTGGCCGCAGGCGCTACTTGGAGATCTTTTTTTTGCTTATCTTTTTTACTTCGTCCCTTATCGCGGGGCTCTTGTCGCCGGAGTGTTTCACGGCCCGGTCCCGCGCGTCTTTGGTCCCCGCCTTATCCAGCCCGATGATCGCGAGGTGCCTGGTGCCCTCCGGGTGCTTCTCGTCGCCGGCGGCCCTGTCCAGGGCGGCGACGCTGGAGGTGGTGGGGCGCAGGCTGAAGGCGTTCACTATCGTGTTCCTGACGCCAGCCTTCGTCGACGAAGAGGCGAGGGTTTTTTCCAGCCGGGGAAGAAGCCGGTCGAAAGGCCCGTAGCGGGAAAGGCTTATCACGGCAGACTGCTGCACGGCGGGATTGGCGTCGTCCAGGAACGGCAGCACCGCCGCCAGCGCGCCCGTGGACCAGTTGACGTTCACAGCCTCTATGAGCTGGGTCTTTATGTAGATATCCGTTTCCTTCTCCAGCCGGTCCACCAGCAGCGCCCTGGCGGTGGAAGAGCTGTCCGCTTTCAGGAAATTTATGGCGGCCATCTTCAGGGGAAAAGAGGAGCCTTCCAGGTCGAACTTCTTTGCGGCGTAGTCCTGCGCCGCGGCGGCGGAAAGGGCCGCGGCCGGCAGGAAGAACGCCAGCGCCAGGATCTTAAATATTTTCATAACCCACCTCTGAGCTGTCCGCCTCGGGCGGACGGAGGATGGAGACCGCGCCCCGGCCTCCGCCTACTATTTTACAATAAAACGGCCGCTTCGGTTTTCCCTGTCCCCGGCTCGCACAGCCTGACCCGAAGACAGCCGAAACGGCCCTCAAGATCCGCACCGCGGACGGGCTTTACTTTTTGCCTTCGGCAGCCGGGCTTTCGCCTGAGGCGAACCCATAGCTTTGCGCCGCCGGCTTGCGCCGGCTTTGCTATTATCGCGTTCACTCTACATAGTCTAGCAGATATAAAGTTTTTGTCAAGGCCCCGCCCTTGACAAGGCGGCCCATTTGGGGCGTGGAGCCGGCCCCCGCGCGGGGGCTCCTTCATAGCGCCGCCGCGGCGCTTTTCAAGCCCTGTTCCGCTATTGCTATAATGTATCCATGAAGTCCCGGCTCCTCCTTTTTCCCGCGCTGCTCCTGCTCTCAGGCAGCGGTCAGCCGGAACACAATTTCCTGCTGAACCCCTCCATCCGCCACGTGCGGCGCATACCTATGCCGCCCGCGCGCCACAAGGTAGCTGCCCTGATACAAAAGTACAAGACCGAAGGCGCGGTGACCGGTATCTCGGTCTATTTCCAGTCGCTCGTCACGGGCTACTGGTTCGGCCTGGGCGAGCAGGACAAGTTCATCCCCGCCAGCCTGCTCAAGGTATACCTGCTGATAAGGGTAATGCAGGAGGAGGACGACAGCCCGGGCGCCTTGAAGAGATCGCTGACCCTGCTGCGGGACCCGGCCGGAAAGGGCTCCGGTTCCGCGGCGCTGGCATACAAGCGCCCGGAACCGGGAAAACAGTACACCGTGGACCGGCTGGTTGAATATATGATCCGCTATTCCGACAACGACGCCGCCTACACCCTCCACCAGAGCTTCGGGAATAAAAAAATGGGCAAGATCTACAGGGATTTCGGCTTTCCGGCGGCCCCCGGCGAAGAGGACGCGCTTTCACTGAAACAGTACATGATGACCTTCCTCACGCTCTACAACAGCACCTACCTGGGGACCGATATGTCCCAGAAAGCCCTTGAATACCTGGTCGGGTCGGATTTCAAAGAAGGCCTGGCGGCCGGGCTGCCGCCTGGAACCAGGGTGGCCAGCAAGTTCGGCCTGCGCGCCGTCGGGACGCCGGACAACCCCCTTCTCCAGCTGCACGACTGCGGCATCATCTACCACCACGACACACCCTACGTGCTGGGCGTAATGACGCGCGGCAAGGACATAAAACAACAGACCGCCGTGATCAAAGAGCTCTCCGCGCTGCTCTATGAAGAGGTCGATTACCGTTCGCGCGAAAGCTCCAGCCCGGCCCCCTGAAACGCGGCGCGCAAAGCCCCAGGTTGTATGGCCTATCCGGTGACATAATACCTATTAACCCGGAAGTTTCAGTTGAAACTTCCGGGGACGCCATGTTACCGGATCATAAAGGAAAATTGTATTATTTTGCGGGAGCGCCGCCGCCGGGCGGCTCCGTTATTCCGGGCAGCAGGCGCGGCGGGTGCCCGTATTCTATGAAGATGGCGGCTATTTCGTCGTAATCCAGCTCTTCCCTGGCCAGCAGTTCCTTGGTGAATCTCTCCACTATTTGCCAGTTGTCCTTAAGCAGTTTCTCCGTTTCAGCCAGCTGTTCGCGCAACAGATCCTGCGACTCCTGCTCCAGCCCGTCCACTATCCGGGCCGAGCGCTCGTCTTTCGGGATGGAGGAATAATCGCCTATGAAGCCGTTCCTGCCCATTCCCATACCCCAGACCATATGGTGGGCGGTCCAGGCGGCGGCGGAAAAATCCGAGCCGACTCCGGAGGAGGTTACGCCGTACTTCAGCTTTTCGGCGGCGAACCCGCCCAGCGAGGAGCGCAGGCGCGCCAGGAAAGTGTCCTTGTCGGGCGTGTGTATCTCTTCCATCGGCATATGGTGGACC
>CAZJUL010000131.1:0-7510 GCA_964549095.1 uncultured Elusimicrobiaceae bacterium | reverse complement strand
CCCGTCGTAGAGGAACCTGTCCGCTATGGTGGAGGCGCTGCCGAAGGAGGCGAACTTGGTGTCCACCTGCGAGACGGAAGTGCGGGCGCTCACCATCCCCCCCCGGTATTTCAGCTCGCTCTTCCAGGCGTTCCCCGCGGCGGCCGGGGTCGCGGAGCGCAGGTTTTCCTTGTGCGCGCTCATCTGGAAATCGCCCGTCATCGTTATGTTCGGGCGCAGCTTCCATTCCAGGTTGGTGCCGTAAACCAGGGTCTGCTGGGGCACCAGCATCGAGGTATCCGTGTCTATGGTGATGGAATATTCGTCGTCCTTGCTCAGCACCGCGTCGCCGGTCACCTTGAGGTTGTGGCGCAACTGGTAGGTCAGCTTGAAGGCGCCGGTGTAGCGGGCGAACCTCCCGGCCGAGCCGGAATCGGGCTCTTCCGGCGCCACTATCCGGCCGCCCACGGCCAGCCAGGAGATCTTGCCCTTTGTCCGCTCGAAGGAAAGGCCCCTCATACCCTGCCCGTCCAGGCAAAGCGGGCTGAAGGCGGGCGAGATGTCCCCGGCGCTCAGCGTTCCCCACGGCGCGTAATAGTTCAGCAGTATGATGTTGGGCGTGAACACCCGGCTCTTGGTATGTATGATGTAGGTGTTGAACAGGAAAGAGGAATCCTTTATCTTGCCGACTATGTTGGCCGCCGTGACGCCCTGGTGGTGGTTCCACTGGTCGTTGCTGGAATTCTTGTAGCTGAAGGTCACGTCGCCGCCCATCCTGAACGACTCCGGCGGCGGGGCCCGGAACTCCTTCTCTATGACCTGGAAGCCCCTGTAATCGGTTTCAAGTATCCGTTTCCCGTTATGTATCAGGAAGACCCTGTAGAGCAGGCGCGGGGCCTTTATGCCGTCCGGGATGATGAATTTCAGCTGGGTGCCGTGCGCGCCGCCCGGCGGCACGTCTTCCTGGGGAGTGACCGCGTCCGTCGCCGCCATGAATTTCCGCTCCCCGCCCTCCTCCAGCGTGTAAACCTCGCCCACCCAGTAATAAGCGCCCTTCAGCCAGGGATCGGTGCCGGTATTGACCACTAAAGTCTGGAAGCTCACCTCGTCCCCGGCCGTGACCGGGTCCGGGGCCGCGACGGTGAACTGCAGGCTGGCCGAGCTGTCCGCGTAGAGAGCGGGCGCCGCCAGCAGCAGGGTGAGGAACAATATATATTTAGTTGTGCGCATACTGTCGAAGTAAAATTATAGTTTTTTTGCGCCTCAAACCCAACCTTCTTCCCTGACTTTACATTTTAGTCCATAACCAAAATGTAAAGTTATCCGATTTTTACCGTCCCTTTACACGGGCGTTATCGTATTATCGCCAGTTTCTTTATGGCTTTTTCCACCTTGCCGGTGGAGATATACTTCAGCCGCACTATGTACAGGTAAACTCCGGAAGCCACTTTCTCCCGTTCGAAATTCCACGCCACTTTATAAGAACCCGCTCCGCCGGCAACAGTGTCCGGGCTCACGTCGGCCGAACGGAAAGTCTTTACCAGCCCGCCGGCTATATTGAACACGGAGATCTCGGCCTCGAAATCGGACTGGCTGGCCAGGTTGGTCTCGAAGTGGATGGTCACGGAGGTCCTGGCCGGGTTGGGATAGGCGTAGACCGCTTCCTTGCTCAGTATGCTCCACTCCGGCACGAAATTATAGGTTTCCCCTTCCTTCAGCTTCAGCGGCGTCAGGTCGGTGAATTCCCTGCCGTTGAACACCCGGATAGAATAGGTGCCCGGCAGCAGGTTGGAAATGCGGAACCTGCCGCCCGAGTCGACAGGGGAGGCCGCCACCCGCCTGCCTTTCTGGAACAGCTCGATAAAAGGAGCCCCGTCCTCGGCTGAAGGGGCGAACCTGGCTGAACCCGCCGTGCGCGCGTAATGCGAGGACGCCGGGATGAAGCCCGACGGAATGTAGCCGGAGATCTCCGCCAGTTCGTAGGCGATGCTCAGCATAAAATTGACGCCGCCGGCGCCGGTGTTGATGCCGCTCTTGGAGACCTGGCTGGTGATATCGTTAGCGGACCAGGTGGCCCGCACGGTGTATTGTCCCAGGTCCAGCCCGCTCAGCTCATAGATGCCGTCGCTGCCCGTGGTGCCGGTGCCCCGCACAAAGTCGGCGGAGTCCAGCGCCTCGACGATAATGCCGGTGATGGGCTCGCTGGAGACCTGGGTTATCAGGCCGGAGATGGAGCCGGTGTTGGGCTCGCCGGTGGCGGCCGAAGCGGTGCTTGAGGCGGCCGACCAGTTAAGCGCGTCGTCGGCGGCCCACATCGCGAAATAATAAGTGGCCCCGGCGCCCAGCCCGGTTACTGTATAGCCCTGCGCCGAGCCGGCCGCGATGCCGGAGGTGGAGACGGTCACATTACCGGGTGTCGCGGTGGAGAACGCGGCCCCCGCCCAGGTGGAAGCCTGCACCAGGAACCGGCTGGCCAGCAGCAGGTAGCCGGAAGAGCCGTTGTCGCCCGGCGCCACCCAGGAAAGCACCGCGGTACCGGGCAGGCTGCCGGTCGCGGCGGACAATGAGCGCGGCGCGCCGGGCGGCGTTGTGTCGTAATAGACGAAAGTGGAGCCGGAAACCCCGAAAGCCCCCATGTTCGCCGGGGCGGAGTTATCGTAGGCACGCGCGCTGCAGTAATAAGTCCCGCCGTGGTAAAGGGAATCGGCAAGCAGGGTGCTGAAGCTGTAGGTCCAGGCGGCGGTGCCCGCGGCCTCGAGGGCGGTTTCGGGCGGCGCCCAGGCGGAGGCCCCGTTCCAGTAATTGCCGTCCGAGGCGGCCCTGAGCGAGATCTCCACCGAACCGACTCCGGAAACGGCGTCGGCGGCGGTACCGCTTACGGCCGCGGGCGAATACGCGTCCGACCCGTCGGCCGGCGCCGTCACGGCGGCCAGCGGGACGCCGGTATCGTAGGTGAACGCCGCGGTGGAATAAGCCGAAGAATAACCCGCAGTATCGGAAGACCTGGCCACCAGCTCGTATTGGCGGCCGTCGATGAGCGGCAGCGCCAGCGCCAGCGTGAAGGTGTGCGTCCCGGCCGCCGCGTGCCAGACCCTGGTCGGGGCCGTGAATCCGCTGCCGTCCCAGTACCGGCCGGCGCCGCTGTCCAGCACGGAGATCTCCGTGCCTATGACCGGGTGCGAAGCCGTCTCCACCACGCTGCCCGCCACGGCGGTGAGCGTAGACAGGTAGATCGCGGAAGGCGAAGTAATGGTCACCACCGGCCCGAGCATGCTCTTCTTTATGGTGAAGGTGTCTATCAGCACCGTGGTATTGCCCGCGGCGTCCACCGCCCGCACGCTGAAATAATTGGAAACGCCGTTGGTCAGCTGCGCGAAGTTGTAGTCGAACGGCGCGGAATAAACGGCGCTGCCGGCGGCGGCGCCTATATCGGTCCAGCCTATCACGTTCGCGTTCGCCGAAAGCCGGTCCAGGCTGGCGCTGTACTGCACGCGCGCGAGCTTCGAGGTCTGGTCGCTGAAGAAGCCGGCCGGCACCGTGCCGGGATATTCCGACACCCAGCTGTCCGGCGCGGCGTAAGCCAGCGAAGCCGACGGCGGCGTGGTATCCTTCAGAACATAGAACGCGTCCACGGCCTCGCTTGAGTTAAGCACCGTATCGAAAACCTTTACGGAAATGTAGCCGGTCACGCCTTCGGACAGCGCGTCCCAGGCTGACTGCGGCAGGGCCCAGTCTTCAGAGTAGGAGGTACCGCCCAGCGCCGTGGAAACGTCCACCCAGCCGGTCACAGCGCCGGTCCCCCCGCTCCCGGTGGCCGCCAGCACCTGGAAGCCCTGCAGCTGCGCGCCGCCGGTATCGGCGAAATCCATATCGTAAACGCTGGTGTTGGCGCTCCGCCAGGTATCGTCGCCAGCCTGGTTGTTAGCTATGGTGGGGCTGCTGGTGTCCAGCGCCGGGTCCAGGGAGGTCCACGCCGAAGGCAGGTCCGCGAAGCGCGTGGGAGACCCGGCCGGGTTGAACGCCCGCACCCGCGCGTAATAGGTGGTGCCGGACTGCAGGCCGCTGAAGTAAGCCGAAAGATCGGCGGTTGAGGAAGAAAGGCTTACCCCCGCATAGGCCGCGCTGCTCGAGCCCTCGCACTGGTAAAGCGCGCCCGCCGGATTATCGCCGGCCAGCCAGTTGGCGGTGCCGCTTGAAACAAAAACGCCGGTCCAGGCCGCGGTGCCCGGCACTACGGCGTAAGTCACGGTAGACGCGTCGGCGGAGAAGGCGGTTTCCGCCAGCGCCCAGTTCCGGGCCTTTACCCTGAAATAATACGTGGAATTAGAAGCCAGCGACCGGAATTTCCACTTCGTATCCGAGGTCCAGGGCGACTGCTCGGTAACGGTGGCGAAGCTGTCGGAAGAGGCGTAGGCCTGGTACTGCGTGCCGGTAAAGGTGGAGACATACAGGCTTGAACGGGCACCGGAGGCGCCGTACCCGCCCAGAACATAGATCTTTTCGTCCACCGTTTCTACGGCGTGGAACTGGCTCAGGTCCGGCAGCGGCGGCATCGCGGTCCAGGAATAGATCCCCCCGCCCGCCGGCACGCTGGCCACCCACACCAAATTCTGCGGCCCGGTGCCGTTATTGCCGCCCAGCACGGCCAGTTTGTCTCCCAGCGCCGCCGTCTTGTGCGCGAACCTTACCGAAGGCAGCGGGGCCTGCGCCGTCCAGGCGCCCACGGTTCCCAGGCCGGTAACAGGAGCGCTCCAGACTGTGCTCTTGGGCCCGGCGCCGTCGTTCCCGCCAACGGCGTACAGCGCGCCGTTGAATTCGTTCATCGTGTGGCCGTAGCGCGCCCCCGGCAGCGGGTTTAAGGAAGTGGTCCAGGAAGAGCCTATCACCCCGTCCTCGCCGAGCGACGCGGTATAGACCGCCGCGCTGACCGACCCGGAATAGCCGCCCGAAACATAGATATTGCCCAGGTAATATACCGCCGCGTGGAAATATAGCTTTACCGGCAGGCTGGTTTCCGGCAGCCAGGCGCCCAGGGCGCCCCGTGAAGAGACCGCGGCCGACCAGACCGTGCTCTGCGCGCTGCCCGCGTTGAACCCGCCCAGCACATACAGCCGGCCTTTCGCCACGAACATCTGGTGGCCGTACCGCGACGCGGGCAGGAACCCGGCCGAGGTCCAGGAATTCAGCGTGCCGTCCGCGTTCAGCCGGGCTGAATAGACCGCGCTGCTGAATTTGACTCCGTCGTTGCCGCCGCTGATGAACATATAATTGCCGTACACAGCCGCCGCCAGGCCATAGCTGGCGCCCGGCAGGCTGGGCGCGGCGGCCGTCCACGAAGCCAGCTGCGCGGGCCCGGGATTAGCCGAAGGGAAGGACAGCTCCACCGGGCCCGCACCTATATCCCTGAACACGAAAGAGCCGGCCGAGGGAACGGCGCTCAGGGTAAGCGCGGCGGTGGAGACATACGGCGCGTAATCGCTCTCCATATAGTTGGCCAACAGGTAATGGAAATAAGTGGTATTGGACTCAAGGGCGCTTATAAGCTGCTGGTAATCCGTGGTTCCCAGCAGCTGGAAATACGCCTCTATGTTGGCCGTGGAGGTGAAAGACTGGTACAGGGTGCCGTCGGGGTTCGCGGCCGTCCACAGCGTGCTGGCGGAGCCGGACCCCGTGGCGTTGTATCCGTATATGGAAGGCGACGACACAAACCGTGAATAGAACCCAGCCTCTATGAACGACGGAGCGCTGGACCGCTGACCGCTGTCCACCGCGCCGATATAGCCCTGCGCGGAATATCCCCCGCCGGTCATATTAACGCTGCCGGCCGGCGCAATAGCGTCGTCCACTATGGAGAGCCTGCCATTGGTCTTCGCCCCGGCGGCGCATAACACGCCCGGGAGCAATACCATCAGCAATACAGGCAGAACTCTCTTCATATTAGAACGCCGCTATTCCCTCTCACCCCCCTCTTTTGAAAAGAGGGGTTGGGGGAGATTTCCACAGAACCGCTCCGGAACTTTTCATATATAAATCGTATGTCACCGAATTTCATTATGGGGCGATCCATAAACAGGTAAAGATCATCGACACGCTATTGGCCAGGGAAGTGTTGCATTGCATGGTATTGAGCACGCCGCCCGGCCTGCAATAGAGTGCCGTTGCCGTGCTGGTGAAAGCGTTGGCGCCGCTGCAAGACACGGCCACTTTGGTGGAAGCCGGGAGCCCGGTACAGGTTACACCCGTCGGAGCATTGGTTATCGTCAGTGAAGGCGTGCTGCAGACGCCCATCGCCGAGAAGCTGGAGCCGGACACCCCGAATTTCACCGCGCCTTCCACGTCCAGCGTTGCATTGGGGTCGTTGGTCCCGATCCCCACCGCGCCGGTGCTGGAGATGCGCACGCGCTCCGCTATGCCGCTGCCGCTGGGTTTTGTCCAGAACGCCAGGTAGGCCTGGTCCGTAGTGTTTCCGAACCCGGATTCTATCGACGCATTGTCAAAAGCCAGCTTGCCCGACACATTATAAGCGGAGTTCATACCGGAGAGTGTCAGCACGCCCGTACCCGCGGAATTATACACGGTGACGGGTAAGGTGGCCGTTATGCTGCTGATCGCTATTTCCATTCTCTTGGTGCCGGTGGTAGCAAAGCCTACTACGTCCGCCCCGAGGCGGTAAATACCGATATCGGGATCGCTGGCGAAAGAGAAGGCCGGGGCCGCGGCAGTTCCATTAGCCGCGCGCAACGGAATAGTGGCGGATATGCTGCTTACGCCGATGTCCATCCTGTTGATACCCGCGGTGGCGAAGCCGAACTGGCCCGCGCCTATGCGGTAGATACCCATGTTTGTATCGCTGCTGAAGGCGAAGGCTGGCGCAACCGCTGCTCCGTCCTGCCCGCGCCAGGGCAGCGTGGCCTGTATGTCCGTGGAGGCGTTTATCAGCATACGGTTCATTCCGGCCGTGGCGAAGCCCAGCTGGTCGGCGCTAGCGGCGTACATGCCGGTGTTATCGTCGCCGCTGAACGAGACCGCCGGCGCGGCCGCCGTCCCGGCCTGTGCGCGCAAGGGAAGCGTGGCCGTTATGCTGCTGCTGGCTACTTCAAGTCTTTTTGTGCCCCCTACGCTGAAAGCAAGCACATCCACGCCCAAGTCATACATGCCGGTATCAGGATCGCCGGAGAAAGACACCGAGGGCGCCAGGGCCGTACCGTTCTGCCCGCGCCAGGGAAGCGTGGCCGTTATGCTGCTGGTATAGATATCCAGCCTCTTGGTTCCACCCGTGGCAAAGGCGAGCATATCCGTCCCTGCGTGGTAAATGCCGGTATTATCGTCGCCGCTGAACGAGAAAGCGGGCGCAACGGCCGCGCCGTCCTGTCCGCGCAAGGGAAGCGTGGCCGTTATGCTGCTGGCGCCGATATCCATCCTGTTGACGCCGCCGGTGGCGAAGCCGAACTGGTCCGCGCCGAAGCGGAAAACACCAGTATTATCGTCGCCGCTGAACGAGAAAGCGGGCGCAACGGCCGTGCCGTCCTGG
>CAZJUL010000130.1:0-7561 GCA_964549095.1 uncultured Elusimicrobiaceae bacterium | reverse complement strand
CGCCGGTTCGAGTTCAGGGACCTGGCCGCCCTCGGCGCGCGCACCCAGGACGGGCTGTTCGACGCCCCGCAGACGCCGGAAATAAGCCTGGCTTCCGCGCTGGAACGCGCCGCCGGGGAAAAGTCCCTGTTCCTGGCCGCGGGCGACGGCGCGCTGTGCGCCGGCTCGGAGAAGGGCGCCGCCTTCCTGGACGCCGCTGCCCTGGACAAAAAAGATAAGGAACTGCTTTCGGCCGCCATCGCGGATCCCGGTATAGCGAAGTCCGTGGCCGGCCTTAAAAAGGCGATGCACCTGCTGGATTTCGACCCGGCGGCTGAGCCGGCCAATTTTTTCGAGCTCGAGATAGTGCAGTCCCTTATAAGCGCCCGGAAAGCGGACCTTTCCAAAATGCTGTTCGAACGGACCGGGGCAATGCCGCGCAAGGACGGCTCCAGGGAAGAGCTGCTGGGCGCGATGGCCGCAATGCCGGAGATGCGCGCGTCGCTTGAAAAAGAGCTGGCCGGCGAACTGGAGAAGGTTTACCGGGAGCTGGAGCTGCCGCTCATCACGGTGATCTACGCCATGGAGCGCGCCGGCTTCCGGGTGGACACCGGGCTGCTGAAAGAACTCTCCTCCGGCTTCGAGCGCCGCCTGGCCGAACTGGAGAACGAGGCGGAGGCGCTGACCGGCCACAGGATAAACCTCAATTCCCCGAAGCAGCTGGCCTGGCTGCTCTATGAAAAGTTGAACCTGCAGCTCACCGACGAGCAGAAAAAAATGTTCAAGACGAAGGACGGCTTCTCAACGGCCGAAGAGGTGCTGACGCTGCTGCTGCCCGCGCACCCCGTAATAGAGAAGCTGCTGGAGTTCAGGGAGATCTCGAAGCTGAAATCATCTTTCGTGGACAACCTGCTGGCCGCGGCGGACGCCGAAGGCCGCGTGCACACCACCTTCGAGCAGACCGGCACTTCCACGGGCCGTTTCTCCAGCTCCAAACCCAATCTGCAGAACATCCCGGTGCGCACTCCCGGCGGGCAGTCGGTCAGGCGGACATTCATAGCCAGGCCGGGGTTCTCGCTGCTCAGCGCCGATTATTCGCAGATAGACCTGCGGGTGCTGGCCCACGTCTCCGGCGACGCCAACCTTTCCGCGGCCTTCCGCGCCGACGAGGACATACACGCGCGCACGGCCTCGGAGGTGTTCAGCGTGGCTCCCGAATTCGTCACCAAAGAGATGCGCCGGACGGCCAAGGCCATAAATTTCGGCATAGTCTACGGCCAGTCCGCGCACGGCCTGGCGCGCGAGCTGGGGATACCCAGGTCCGACGCCGCGAAATACATAAAGTATTATTTCGAGGCGTACGCCGGGGTAAAAGCCTGGATAGACAGGAGCGTGGCCGAGGCGAAAGTGAAGGGCTGCGTGTACACCTTCACCGGCCGACTCCGCCCGGTGCCGGACATAAAGGGCTCCAACCCCGCCATGCGGGCCTTCGCCGAGCGGGTGGCCGTCAACATGCCCATACAGGGCGGCTCCGCCGACATAATAAAGAAAGCGATGATAGACATCCACGCGAAAATAAAGGGCTCGGCGGACATCGTGATGATGCTGCAGGTGCACGACGAACTGGTCTTCGAGGTGCGCGACGGTTATATGGCCGGGGCCGCCCGGCTGGTCAAAAGCGGGATGGAGAACGCCTTCAAACTGGACGTGCCGCTGAAAGCCGACATCAAGACCGGCGCCAACTGGCAGGATATGGAAAAGGCCGCGCAGGCATCATAACTTCACACTTTTATTCATAACAAAAGTGTGAAGTTACGGGGGGCGCAGCAGCCGTAATATGAGATCCGCTTATACAAGCGCAATTATACTTTGCCTGGCCGCGTTCTGCGCGCCGGATTGTTCCGGCCGGGAAAAGGCCGGGGCCAGGTCCGTCGCCTGGCTGTGCGAACGCGCCGAATACGGTAAGGTGAACGGCGACATCGCCGGCGCCATCGCGATGTATGGCAAAGCCATAGCCGCGGACCCGTCCGGCGCCTGCGGCGGCCGCAAGCCGGGCGTCGCCTACTACCGCCGCGGGGCGGAATATTACGACGGGAAACTGTATGACAAGGCCATCGCCGATTTCAGCATGGTCATAAAACTGGATCCCCGCAACTCCGACGCGTATGACAGCCGCGGGGACGCTTTGCGGGCGATACGCCAATACAACAAAGCCATAGCGGATTATAAAAAGGCCCTGGGCCTGGACCCGAAAGACGAGATGGCACGGGGGGGTATCATTGAGGCCTGCCAGGCCGGCGAGCGCGAGAAAGCCGGCAGACCGGATAATGAGCGTTTATGGGCGTCAACTTGGGGACAGGGCGTAATGGCGCGCTGCACCCGCTTCGCCGCCGAAGCCCGGTCCGACAGCCCCGGCAAAGAGGATGGCCCGGTCGGACTCGCCGCCGCAACGGCGAAGCAGGTACTTTCCCGGGACGGAGCACCCGGTCAGCTTATTAAGCACAACCAGGCCGCCGACCTGTCGGATGAAGGGAAGGCCTGCTATGACCGCGGGGATTACGGCGGGGCCATAATAAACTGGAATAAAACCGTAAGCCTGGACGCCAACCAGGCCGAAGCCCTGAAACCGTCCCTGATAAAAGCCTACGGCAGCCGCGGCGCCGCGTACTTCCGGTCCGGGGAATATGGCAAGTGCATAGCCGACCTGGACGAGGTACTGAAGCTTGCGCCGGAACTGGACGATGTGCGCAGGGCCCGCGACCTGGCTTTCAAGGCCCGCAGCGGCGGGATGCCCGCTCCTTCTCCGGCCGGGCCGTCCCAGGCCGGGGGGCCGCCGGGGCCGGTCACCGCGTCGAACCTGCTCAGCGCTCCCGCGGCCGTAATGCAGGCCACGCACGGGGCAGCTACCGCTAACGCGGCCCCGGGAGTCCCTTTACCGGCGGATCAGAAGTCGCTGGCCAACTACTTCGGCCCCGAAGCGGCCGCCAAGCCCCCGGCCGGCGCGCAGGAGTCCTCCGGCGCCGCCTGGCTGTTCACGCTGCTGGCCGCCGGGACGGTGATCCTGATAGCTATGCGGCGCGTGCGCCCGGCTTACGCCGGCACCGGCGGGAAAGCCCCCGCGGCCGGCGGCGGGTTGCCGGCCCTCCTGAAAAGACTTTTATCCCTGCCCTCCCTCGCGCCGGCCCCCGCGCCCCCGCCCAAGAGCGTCCCCTCGCTGGTGGCCGACGGGAAATACGAGGAGGCCCGCAAGCTCCTGGCGCGGAAAGATCGGCTGGAGATACCGGATTTCAACCTCTTCCTGGAAATGTACGTGAAGCAGGGCGATTATATGCGCGCCCGGCTAACCGCCGGCCGCATCAGCCAGCGGTTCAGCGAGCAGCCTGACCGCAAATGCGAATACGCCTTTTACCTGTCGCTCGCCGACGCGTGCAGGGACGCCGGTCAGGACGAAGTGGCGCGCCTGCTGAGGCGCATAGGCGTGAACGGCATGCTGAAGTCGCTATCCGTGCAGGCGGCCCCGGGGCTCTTTTACGACCTCGCCGCGGCGCTGGAAAAAGACGGCGAGAACAGGCTGGCCCTCCGGCTGTACCAGGCGCTGATGTCGGGCGAGCGCCCGTACCGGGATTCGGCCGAACGCTTCCGGGCGGTGAAGGAGCGGCCCTCCACCAGGACCGGCGTTTCGGGCGGCTGGTACTCGCCCCTGCCGGAGCCGGCCAAACCCGGCACGGGACTGATCCTGGCCGGCAGGTACGGCCTTAAGGAGAAGATCGGGGAAGGCGGTATGGGGGTGGTGTACGAGGGGTGGGACAGGCAGCTCAGACAGCGGGTGGCGCTGAAGAAGATGCGCGCCTGGCTGAAGAAATACCCCGAGGAATACAAGCGTTTCCTGCGGGAGGCCAAGATAGTTCGGCGGCTGCAGCATCCAAATATAGTGGGGGTGCAGGCCCTGGTGGAGCAGGGCGACGACATCTACATGGTCTTCGATTTCGTGGACGGCAAGCCGCTGTCGGAGTTTATAACCGGCGCTGAGCGTATTCCCTTCGTGCGGTGCAGGGACATCTTCCACGGCGTCTGCGAGGCCGTACACTACGCGCACGGGAACAATGTTATACACAGGGACCTCAAGCCCGAAAACATAATGATAGACAAGCAGGGGCGCGCGCTGGTGGCGGATTTCGGCCTGGCCAGCGAGCTGCGCGAGGGCCTGACCCGCGTCTCCCACCAGACCACTTCCGGCACGCCCGCCTATATGGCCCCGGAACAGCACCGGGGGATAGTCAAGCGGGAATCGGACATCTTCGCCCTGGGCGTCTGCTTTTACGAAACGCTGACCGGCACGCGCCCGTTCGCAGAGGGCGATAGTGATATGCTGAAGCAGAAACTGGAGAGGGATTACCGGGATATCAGCGCGGTGCTGCCCTGGGCGCCGGCGGGGCTGGACGCACTCATAGACCGCGCGCTTGAGCCGGAGCCCTCGCAGAGGTTCGCGGACGCGCTGGCCTTCTACGAAGCGCTGAAAAAATTATAGCGATGAGATATTCCCTGCGCCTGCCGGCCCTGAACGACCTGCCGCCCGTTACCCGGGCGCTGGTCTTCGCCGTTTTCGGCGGCTGGGTGCTGGAGATGGCGTTCGGGCAGCTGCTGAACCGCTATTTCGGCCTTGTGCCGGCCAGGGTAATGGGCTCCGGCTGGCTGTGGCAGCTCTTCACCTATATACCGGTACACGCCGGGTTCTGGCATTTCTTTTTCAACGCCCTGATGCTCTGGTTCCTGGGGCCGGCGCTGGAGCCGGCGCTGGGCTCAAGGAAATACCTGGTATATTTTGTTTTCTGCGGCGCCGCCTCCGGGCTGTTCACGGCGCTGGTGTCCCCGTCCTCCTGGACGCCGGTGGTGGGCGCTTCCGGCGCGCTCTACGGGCTTTTCTACGCCTTCGCCGCGCTGTACCCCGACCAGGTGGTCTATATGTATTTCTTTTTCCCGATGACGGCCAGGCAGCTGGTGTTCTTCCTGGCCGGCGTTTCCCTTGTGCTCAGCTTCGCCGCCACCGGTTCGGGCGTGGCCAACTTCACCCACCTGAGCGGGCTGGTGGCCGGCTGGCTGTATTTTAAGGCCCCGGGCTGGCTGCTCAGGTTCAAAGGCTTAAGGCCGGAGATCGAAGCGGAGGCGCCGGGCGCCGCGGAAAAGAAGGAGCAGGAAACGGTGGACGCCATACTTGATAAAATATCAAGGAAGGGCGAAGGCGCCCTGAGCAGCCGGGAAAGGGACATTCTTGACGAATATGCGAAAAAGAAAGGGGGACGGGCGTAATTTTCGGAACTCAACAGATTACCATATGACCAAAGAAATGACCCGGCTTTGCGGCGCGTTCAAAAAGGTAAAGGGAAAGATAATAATAGGCCTTACCGGGACCGTCTGTTCGGGCAAGAGCGCGGCGCTGGGCCTGTTCCGGGAATGCGGCGCTTTCTGCGTTTCAACGGACGCGCTGGCAAAAGAAGTGTTGACATCCGGGGCCTGTTATAATAAAATTCTAGGTAAGTTCAGTTCCAGGGTTTTCCTTAAAGACGGATCAATAGACAGAAACAAACTCGCCGAAGCGGTTTTTTCTGACAAAGCCAAACGCAAACGGCTAGAAAAAATACTCCACCCCGAAATACTCAAATTAACACTCTCTTTAATCGAAAAATCCCATGAAAAGCTGATCGTTGTTGAGGTACCGCTGTTATTTGAGACAGGGCTCGGGAAGTGCTTTGATCTTACGGTATGCGTGGACGCCCCCGGCAAGCTGCGGCAGCGCAGGGCCGCTGAAAGGGGCTGGAGCGCGGCGGAGCTGGGCAGGCGGAGCGCGGCGCAGCTGCCGGCGGGGGAAAAAGCGGCGCGCGCGGACATAGTGCTGGCGAACGGGGGCTCCCTTAAGGAACTCAAAGCCAAAGTAAAGAAGATATACGGATTTTGGAAAACTGTGAAACTGGAGAAATAATGAAAGAAGAGAACAACGACAGGAACGGCAGGCCGAATTTTGGATACGAGGGAAAGGGCGGGTCGCGCAACGGCCAGGTTCTGGCTCCCGAAATAAGGAGAAATAACACGATGGAAAACACCAACAACACCCCGGCCCAGGGCACCAATCCCTCCCAGCCTAAAATGGATACGGCCGTGCTCTCGAAGATGACCGTGGCCGAACTGCTCAAGATAGCCGACCAGTTCAAGCTGGAAGGCGTGTCCGGCATGCGCAAGCAGGAGCTTATCGGCAAGCTGATGGAAGCGCAGGCCAAGCAGAACGGCATAGTAAAGGGCACCGGCGTACTGGAGATCCTGCCGGACGGCTTCGGCTTCCTGCGCTCGCAGGAATACGATTACCTTTCAAGCCATGAAGATATATATGTCTCTCCTTCCCAGATAAAGAAGCTCGGCCTGCGCAAGGGCGACACCGTCACCGGCCTGATCCGGCCCCCTAAGGAAGGCGAAAGGTTCTTCGCGCTGCTCCAGGTGAAGACCGTCAACGGCGAAGAGATAGAGAAGATAGGCCACCGGGCGCTTTTCGACAACCTGACGCCGCTGCACCCCAACAGGCGCTTTTTCCTGGAGACGACCAAGACCGATATGACCGCGCGCGTCATAGACCTGATCGCGCCCATCGGCAAGGGCCAGCGCGCGCTGATAGTCGCCGCGCCCAAGACCGGCAAGACCATGATCCTGCAGCGCATAGCCAACTCGCTGACCACCAACCACCCGGACATCGAGCTGCTGGTGCTGCTCATAGACGAGCGCCCCGAAGAAGTCACCGACATGAAGCGCTCCGTGAAGGGCGAGGTCATAGCCTCCACCTTCGACGAGCCGGCCGACCGCCACGTGCAGGTGGCCGAGATCGTGCTGGAAAAGGCCAAGCGCCTGACCGAGCACGGCAAGGACGTGGTCATCCTGCTGGACTCAGTGACGCGGCTGGCCCGCGCCTACAACACCATCTCGCCCTCCAGCGGCCGCGTGCTTTCCGGCGGCCTGGAATCCACCTCCCTGCAGCGGCCCAAGCGCTTCTTCGGCGCGGCCCGCAACATTGAGGAAGGCGGCTCGCTGACCATCATCGCCACGGCGCTGGTGGAGACCGGCAGCCGGATGGACGACGTGATCTTCGAAGAATTCAAGGGCACCGGCAACTCCGAGATCTACCTGGAGCGCAAGCTGGCCGACCGCCGCGTGTTCCCCGCCATCGACATCAACCGCACCTCCACCCGCAAGGAAGAGCTGCTGATGAGCGACGACGAGCTCAACAAGGTCTGGATCCTGCGCAAGGTGCTGGCGCCGCTCTCCCCTATAGACTCTATGGAGCTGCTGCTCAGCAAGCTGAATTCCACCAAGTCCAATAAGGACTTCCTGAAGTCCATGGAGATGGGCGGCCGCTGATGGGCAAGGGCGCGGTAAAACTGGCGTTCGGCGCGGCGGTCCTCCTGGGGGCCGCCGCTCTGTCCGGCGCCGGCGCTCCGGCCCTCTCGCCGTTCTATTACGCCAGGTTCTCGGTAATGACCCCGCCCGGGCCGGCCGAGCCGCTGCCGGAGGCGTTCCGCCTCATCCCGCGGCTGATCCACGC
>CAZJUL010000129.1:2648-7608 GCA_964549095.1 uncultured Elusimicrobiaceae bacterium | reverse complement strand
TTTTCTTTCCCAGGCGGTTCAGGCCCAGCGACAGGCCGATGGAGACGGTGGTCTTGCCCTCCCCGGCCGGGGTGGGGGAAATGGCCGAGACCAGGACAAGGCGGGCTTTCGCGGCTTTATCCCTGTCTATCAGCTTCAGCGGCAGCTTGGCTTTGTGCCGGCCGTAAAGCTCGAGGTCGTCTTCCGGTACGCCCAGCCCGGCCGCGATCTCCTTTATATGCCGGAGCTTTACGGACCGCGCTATTTCAATATCCCTGTTCATGCGGAAAAAAGTCCTTCGCAAACCGGGTTAATCCCCTGTGAAAGGATATTATGCACCAAATCGGGTATACGGCGCAACCGGTCCGGTCAGCGCGGGCCGCCTGTAAATGCGCCGGTGACCGGTCTGCGCGGCGGTTTCAGCCGTAAATGGCCCAGCCCCGTGGGGGAAACGAGGCCAGCAGGCGGCGCCCGGCCGGCTTCAGCGTAACGCCGGCATTGAGCAGCGCGCGCGGGGTCCCGCCCAGAGCGCTTTTGCTTATAAGCAGTTCTTTGCGCGCCGGCGAGTTGTTCATCAGGCAGGTGAGGCTGCTGCCGGGCAGGAAGCGCCTGAAGGCCAGCAGTTCCCCGTCGCAGTACTCTTCCAAAAACCCGAAGCTCCCGCGCTTGATGACGGGGTTGTTCCGGCGCAGCGCGCCCAGCCGCCTGTAAAGTTTCAGCAGGTCCAGGTTCCAGTTGCGCCTGCTTCCCCAGGGCATGGCGTCCCGCGTCCCGGCGTTAAGTATCCCGCGCATTCCTATTTCCTCGCCGTAATAGACGTTTATGGCGCCCGGGAAAAGAAAGGAGAATACCGCGGCCAGCTTCAGCAGGTCCTCGTCGCCGCCGTAGGTGTTCAGCATCCTGTCGGTATCGTGGCTGGACATCATGTTCATCTGCAGCAGCGTGGTGCTGTATGCGTAATGGCCGAGCAGGGTCTTTATCGCGGCGATGAATTTTTCCTGGCCGCAGGGCTGCAGGCTCCGCCCGTCGTAAGAGTGGGTTAGCTTCAGCTTCTTCCCGCCGAAATAGGAGATGCAGGCCGCGCTGAGCTGGTAGTTCATCACCGCGTCGAACTGGTCGCCCCGCAGCCAGCGTTTGGCCTCGCCCCAGATCTCCCCGGTTATATAACAGGAAGGGTTCACGCCTTTGCAGGTGCGGCGGAACTCGCGCCAGAACGAGTCGTCGTTTATCTCGAACGGCACGTCCAGCCGCCAGCCGTCAATGCCGCGCTCCAGCCAGTATCTGGCCACGCCCAGTATGAAGCGCCGCACTTCCGGGTTCTTAGTGTTGAACTTGGGCAGCGCCGGCAGGTTCCACCAGCAGTCGTAGTTGGGCTTCTCGTCCCGGCCGAGGTTGTAGGCCTTCAGCGGGAAGCCGCGCGGGCGGAACCACCGGCGGTAGGGGGAGGCCGCGCCGTTCTCCAGCAGGTGGTTGAACTGGAAGAAGCCGCGGCTGGCGTGGTTGAAAACCCCGTCCAGGATAACCTTGATCCCGCGCTTATGGGCGGCCTTCAGGAAAGAATCCAGCGCGGCGTTCCCGCCAAGCACGGGATCCACATTGTAATAGTCGTATGTGTGGTAGCGGTGGTTGGCGGCCGAGGCGAAGACCGGGTTGAAGTAAACGGCGGTCGCGCCCAGGTCCCGCAGATAGGAAAGCTTCTCTTCGGCCCCTTTCAAATTGCCGCCCTTGAACCCTTCCGGCGTTTCCGGGGCGTCCCATTTCTCGAATACCCCGTCGACCTTCGCCTTTGCCGACCGGGCGAAACGGTCCGGGAAGATCTGGTATATTACCGCGCCTTTAACCCAATCCAGGTGGTCCATATTGTTCCTGTACAGCCCTTTGAGGAGATCATATCAGGGCGCGCCGGCGCCGGAAAATATAATACAAAACTTGCGTTCCAGTCCGCCCGGCGGCCATTCAAGGCGCCGGGGGAGGCCTGTGCTGAATGGGCCCTTTAACAATGGCGGTCTGGGCCTTTCGTTCCTTGCCCGGGAGCGCCGCTCAGGCTATACTTTATATGTAGCAAACGTCAAACAGCCTGGAGGAAGCATGATTCGCAAGACTGCAATTTCGGCTTTAGCGGCCCTGATGGTGCCGGCCTGCGGCTGGTCCGTCGATTTCGACGGGTCCGGCGCAAACAAGGCAAACCTCACGGAGCAACTCTCACAGATAGAGATAGCCCAGCCTTCCGCCGCCGTAGCCGCGCAGGATAAGGGCATACTCGACTGGCTGTTCGGCAAGAAAGAACCGGCCGAATGGACCATCATGGTATTCTCCAACGCCAAGAACGACCTCGAGCGCTACCTCCTTATGGATATAAACGAGATGGAACTGGTAGGTTCCACCAAGAAAATGAACATAGTGGTCGAGACCGGCCGCATGGCGGGCTACGATTCCTCCGACGGCGACTGGCAGGGCGTGCGCCGCTACCTTATTACCAAAGACAGCGACATGAAAAAAATGGGGTCCACACTGGTCCAGGAAATGGGCATGACCGACATGGGCGACTACAAGAACCTGGCCGCCTTCGGCAAATGGGCCAAGCAGGCCTACCCGGCCAAGAAATATATGCTGATAGTTTCCAACCACGGCTCCGGCTGGGAAAAAGGCAAGAAGCGCTCCATAGTGAACAAGGGCATCTCCTACGACGAGCAGAGCGGCAACCACATCAACACCCCGCAGCTGGGCCAGGCCCTGCGCTAGATAGGCAAAGTGGACGTGTTCGGCACCGACGCCTGCCTGATGCAGATGGCCGAAGTGGTCTATGAGATAAAAGATTCCGTCGACTACATCGTGGGCTCCGAAGAGACCGAGCCCGGCGACGGCTATACCTACAACGACTTCCTGGGTCCCGTAGCCGCGCGGCCCACAATGAGCCCCGCCGAAGTGGCCAAGCAGGCCGTAGACGCCTACGCCAACCACTACGACAAGATCAACCAGGGCTACACGCAGAGCCTGGCTAAGGCCTCGGCCGTGAACGGCCTCCTGACCGTCTCCAACGCCTTCGCGGACGCCGTGACGGCCTCCGGCGAGAAAGCGCTGGCCAAGAGCGCCCGCGACGCCTCCATCAGCTTCGCGATGGACGAGAACCACGATATGTACGATTTCGCCCGCCGCGTGGTGGAAGGTTCCGCGAACGCGGACGTGAAGGCCAAGGGCCAGGCGCTGATGAACTACATAACCGGCACCCTGATGGTCCACAACCGCACCCGCGACAGCCAGGGCGGCTGGGGCGGACCCGTGGAGTACACCCTCGCGAAGGGCATGGCCGCCTACTTCCCGGGCTACAGCCTGGGCGCCGGCTACAGCGAGCTGGCCTGGGCCAGGGATTCCCGCTGGGACGAATTCGTGACCTGGATCAACCTGCCCTGACGCAGCGCGCGTCACGGAACAAAGAAGGCCGGGGAAACCCGGCCTTCTTTATTTCCCGGGCGCCGAAAAGGATATAATATTAAGACCGGTGCGCGGAAAACGGGCGCGCCGGACGCCATATTCGACTGGAGGACTAAAATGGGCTTTAATCTGAGAAACAGGCATTTCCTCAAGGAACTCGACTTTACCAAGGACGAACTGGTATTCCTGCTGAAATTATCCAAAGACCTGAAAGCGGCCAAATACGCCGGCACCGAGCGGCAGCGGCTGGCGGGCAAGAACATAGCCCTGATCTTCGAGAAATCCTCCACCCGCACCCGCTGCGCTTTCGAGGTGGCCGCGCACGACCAGGGCGCGCACGTGACCTACCTGGAGCCCACCGGCAGCCAGATGGGCCACAAGGAGACCGTGAAGGACACGGCCCGGGTGCTGGGCCGGATGTACGATGGCATAGAGTACCGCGGCTTCGGCCAGGCGATAGTGGAAGAGCTGGCCAAATTCGCCGGCGTGCCGGTCTGGAACGGCCTCACCAACGAGTGGCACCCCACCCAGATGATGGCCGACGTGCTGACCATGACGGAGCACTGCAGCAAGCCGCTGGAAAAGATCTCCTACGCCTACGTGGGCGACGCCAGGTTCAACATGGGCCGCTCGCTCCTGGTGATCGGCTCCATACTGGGCATGGACGTGCGCATAGGCGCGCCGAAGAGCCTGCAGCCCGACGCCGCGCTGATAGCGCTCTGCAAAGAAATAGCGCAGAGCTCCGGCGCCCGCATAAAGATCACCGACAAGGCGGCGGAAGCCGTAAAGGGCGCGGATTTCATACACACCGACGTGTGGGTTTCGATGGGCGAGCCCAAGGAAGTCTGGGCGGAGCGGATAAAGCTGCTGAAGCCCTACCAGGTCACCCCCGCGCTTATGAAGAAGTCCGGCAACCCGAATGTAAAGTTCATGCACTGCCTGCCCGCCTTCCACAACGCTGACACCAAGATCGGCAGGCAGGTGTCCGAGGAATTCGGCCTGAAGAACGGCATCGAAGTCACGGAGGAGGTGTTCGAGTCCAAGGCCTGCATCGCCTTCGAGCAGGCCGAGAACAGGATGCACACCATTAAAGCCGTGATGGTGGCCACGCTGGGGAACTGACGGCCAGCCGGTAAAAACGGCCTCCTTCATAAAGGAGGCTGTTTTTATTGAGCGCCCGTGGAAAACAATGGAACTTAAACCGCAAAGAAAAACGCTGCGCTCCCACCGCCCGCTTATCCTGCGGCTGCTGGTGACCGCCGCCGGCACCGGGCTGGTGCTGGGGGGCGGGCTCTACGGTTTGATAAAAGGCAGCGAGGCCCGCCGCAGACCCGCGCCGCTCCCCGTTCCCGAGGTGCGGGAATCGCCGGCCCTCCCGAAACCCCGGCCGCCCACTTCCGGCCGGCGCAAGCCCGCCCGTAAAAGCGGGCCTGATTCAATGGCTATGGTGAAAACGGGGGAGGAACGGACGGTGATCCCGCGGATGAGCGGCGGCTCTTCCTCTTTCCAGGGTGGCAGGACGCGTTTCAGAGCGCCCGGTGCGGATAGC
>CAZJUL010000129.1:0-2638 GCA_964549095.1 uncultured Elusimicrobiaceae bacterium | reverse complement strand
GGGGGGGGCGCCGGGTCCGCGGCCTATGACACGCCGGCCCCTATCAGCTACGCTTCGGGGGAGGGTATGCTTCTTAAACCCTCCGGCCCCGGGAAGACAATACAGATAGCCGGCGCGAAGCCGGTATCCGAGGCGATGGAAAGGCGCTACGCCGGCAAGGACCCTGAATCTGAGATGAGGAAAGCGCGCGAGCGCGCGAAAGCCGAAGAGGCCGAGGCGGCCGCGAAGCGGCTATTGAGGGACCAGCTGAAACTTTCCGCCATACTGATGGTAGTCGGGCTGTTCGTCATGATCTTCGGTTCCCGCATCCTGCGGGCCATGCGCCTGCTGGACGAGCCGGAAGGCACCCATTGGACGCTGAAGTAAGCCCCCTGTTCCCGCGAAATCAATTCAAAAAAACAAGGCCGCTTTTGTCCATACAAAAAGCGGCCCGGAACTTTATTGTCCGCGAGGTCAGTTAGCGGTGCCGAACTTCACGGCTATGCCGGAGTCGTCGAAGCTGAAGCCGGTTAGGTGTATGTCGCCCACCAGCCCGTGGGGGAGATAGGACTGTACGAACTTGGCCGAGATGGTGGTGTGCAGGGTCCAGGCGGCTTTGTCGTATTTGAAGATGAGGATGTCTTCGGCCTTGAGCGGTATCTGCTGCTTGGCGAAGCGCGCGTTCAGGGCGCTGATTATGCCCTTGGTCATCACCGCCATGGCCTGTTCCATCAGGTCTTCCTGGCTTAACTGCGGCTGGGCGGCCGCGCGGGACTTGTCCGGCATCATAGAGGCGTGCAGCTGAATGCGCTGTATCCTGAGGGCCAGCTTGTCTTTGCCTTCGAACCAGGGCTTGAGCGTCAGCGTGGGCTCGGCTATTATCCCGTTGATATCCAGGCGGATATTGGAGAGCTTCAGGAAATCCCCGGCCTTGGAGATGACGGGGGCGGACGGATCGACGATGGTCAGGCGCTTTTCGGAAGCGGCTACCTGCGTCACGGCTTTTTTCAGGGCCTTGAAAGGAATGCGGACGGTCGCGTCTATGCCGATGGCGTCGTCTTCTTCGGCCGGGGCGGCGGGCGCGCGCAGCTCAGGTACCGCGAAGCCGGCGGCGGAGGCGCGCACTTCGTCCAGCGAGAGTGAGTCGAGGTTGAAGCCCGAGGCCGCGGCGGGCCCGGCCAGTACGCTTGCCGCTATCAGGGTTAAAAGTATGTTTTTCATTTCAGTATCTCCTTAAAATTCGAAGCCGAGGTGCATAAGGCCCTGCCCGAAGCGCAGGCCTTTAATGGTCACGCCCTGCGCGAAGGAGGGGAGAAAGGTCTTGTTGTCGAGCTTCAGTTCCACGGTCCTGTCGTCCAGTTTGCGGGCGGTCATGACCTTGCTCAGGGCCTCGCTATTCGTTACGGTCTCTATCGTGGAGGCTATTATCTTGTCCTGCAGCCAGCGGTTGATGAAGTTCGGCATGCTGATGCCGTAGGCCTGGTCTATGTTTATCTTCTCGATCTGGATCGTGATCGTGTTGTCCGCGGTGAGGACCGGCAGTATGGTGGCGGTGAAATAGACGTTGGGTTTCAGGAACACGTCCCGCGCGTAGAACTTCCCGGCAGCTTCCAGGCGGCCGTCCGCGCGGAACATGATGCCGCCGTCGTGGCCTTTGGGCAGCAGCTCGAAATCACCGGGTTTTATGAGCTTAAGCAGGAAGTTGGTCAGCAAGCCGTCGGAAAGGGCCAGGTTGTAGCCGGGCAGCTGCGTCAGGGCGGCGTTGGAACCGGACTTTACGCTGACAGTGATAGCCTTCTCGTCGAAGGAAAATTCCCGCAGGGTGATGTCGTCCAGCAGGCCGGGCAGCAGGGGGGCGGCCAGTTTGGGGGAGATCTGGGCGCGCAGGGTCCAGGAGGCCTTGTCGTAGGTGAAGGAGAGTATATCTTCGGCTTTCACCGGGACTTTATTCCGGGAGAGGGCCGCGTTCATCGCGCCCTGCACGCCGGTGATTATGCTTTCCGCCGCGAGAGCCATTACTTCGTTTTTGTCCAGTTTGGGCAGGTTCAGGGCTTTGGGGCCCATAACGATGTCGGCTTCCACTTTGAGGAATTTTATGGCCAGGTGGTTGTCGCCTTCGAAGACCGGCCTGAAAGAGACTACCGGTTCGGCGTCAATGCCGTTTATGTTCACTGTCACGTTGCGGAAAACTATGTGGTCGCCTTCCTTCGCGAGTATCGGGGCGGAGGGGTCCAGGACCTGCACCTGGCCGGAAATGCCGGCGAGGCGCTTGTTGAGTTCAAGGTAAGGGAGCCGGAGGCTCATATCCAGGACCGGGGCGGCCAGGTTGGGCGCTTTGGCGGGGAGCTGCAGGGCTTCGGCGGCCGGGGCGGGGGACGGGACGGCGGTCTCGAAGCCGGTGTCCGCGAGGTCGGCGGCGGAAATGGAGTTCAGGTCGAAGCCGCCCGCGTTAGCGGAAGCGGCCAGGAAAAGCGCTGATATCGCTGCTATGGCTGTCTTTTTCATAATCGGAAATCTCCTCTTCATAGTAATAGTTTAACAGGCCGGAGGATTTTCGCACAGAGTACAAGGGCCCACCAGGGCCCACGCAAGGGGGCACCGGTAAGTGGGCCCTTTGGCGGGGGAGGGGGGGAGGGGACGTTGTTTCCTAACTTCCTAA
>CAZJUL010000128.1:0-7625 GCA_964549095.1 uncultured Elusimicrobiaceae bacterium | reverse complement strand
TTTTCACGGAGCAGGATAAAAAGCTCTGGACCGACGTTTACGACGAGAAGATAGCCCGGGCGGACAAGCTGCTGGGGAAATTCCTAAAAGATTTCGCCGCGCTGGGGAAAATCGCCGATAACACCGTTATCATCCTGATGTCCGACCACGGCGAAGAACTTTTCGATCACGGAGGCGTGGACCACGGGATGACGCTTTACGACGAGATGCTCCGCGTGCCGCTGCTCATCCGCGTGCCAGGCGGTAAGGCGCGGAGGGCGGACGCGCAGGTCCGCCTGCTGGACATATTCCCCACCGCGCTGGAACTGCTGGGGATCAGGCCGACGGAAGAACTGAGCGGGCAGTTGCGCGGTGAAAGCCTCGCCGGCCGCCTGGGCGGGGAAGGCGGTCCGCTGGACGCTTTCGCGGAAACTGATTACCTTTTCCATTTCAGCAAAACGGCGCTGCGCAAAAGCGGCGGGTCGAAATTGATAATGGACGGCATCACGCAGGGCCGCGAGCTATACGACACCGGGACCGACCCCGCCGAGAAAACCGATATTTTCGAAAAGGACGCCGCCCGCGCCTACCTGCTGGAAATGGAGCTCTTCGACTGGGAAGAAAGCCTTTTAAAGCCCTGACGCCCCCGGGGCTTCAGACTGGGCAAATGCGCCCTTCACGGATCAAAAAAAATGACTTCAACCAAACGCCGGGTAATTATAGTTTTCACGGCCGTCCTCCTGGCCGTTATTGTCCGCTTTATTTTCCCGGCAGGGCCTTACCTCCCGGTCGAGCCGCTTCCCCCCGGCATCATAGACATGCACGTGCACCTGGCCGGCGTCGGCGCGGGCGGCAGCGGCTGTTCCGTTTCCGAAAAACTGAAAGACAACTGGCGGTTCGGGCTTTACCTGAAGAGCTTCTGGGTCTCGCGGCGGGAGCTGGAGGAAAAGGGCGATATGCTGATGGCCGACCGGATATCCGCGTCGCTCGCCGGCAGCAAGCTCGTCAGCAGGGCCGTCCTGCTGGCAATGGATGGCGTCGTAGGCCCGGACGGGAACCTGGACCTGAAAAAGACCGAGCTTTATGTCCCGGACGAATTCGTGGCGGCAGCCGCCGCGAAGCACAAGAACCTGCTGTTCGGCGCTTCCGTGAACCCTTACAGGAAAGACGCCCTTGCGCGGCTGGAGCGGGCCAAAAAGAACGGCGCGGTGCTGGTAAAATGGATACCGTCGATAATGGATATCGACCCGGGCGACCCCAAGCTGGCCCCTTTTTATAAGAAGCTGGCCGCGCTCAGGCTTCCCCTGCTCACGCACACCGGCAAAGAGCGTTCGTTCTCCTCTTCGAACGACGCGCTGTGCGACCCGGACAAGTTAAGGCTGCCGCTGGGCCTGGGCGTCACGGTCATCGCGGCGCACGCCGCCCTCCCTGGCAGGTACGCGGGCGAAAGCGGCGTGGACCGGCTGGCGCGGCTGATGAAAGAATACCCGAACCTCTATACCGACATCTCTTCGCTGACCCAGCTGAACAAGCTTTTTTTTCTAAAAAAAACGCTGCTCCGCCTGGAATTTTCCGGCCGGCTGCTTTACGGCACGGATTTCCCGCTCATAAACACCGCGCTGGTTTCTCCCTGGTATTACGCCTTCCGGCTGGGGCCCGGCCGGCTGGCCGCCGCCCTCAGGGAGAAAAATCCGTGGGACAGGGACGTCCTTCTCAAGCAGTGGCTGGGCGTTCCGGCCGACGCCTTCGACCGGCCCCGGACGCTGCTCCTGGGGCAAAAATAAGACCGCGCGCCGGATCCGGCGCGCGGCTTTTACTTATTCACGCAACATCGCAGGCCCCCCAAAACACCCCCGCCATGCCGCGTTATGATCAGTATAACTTATACCCGCGAAACCGGTGAATCGGCTGATTCGTCTTTTTATCGACTTTTTTCCACCGCCGGAGGGAGGGGACGCTGCTTCCTAACTTCCTTATTTCAGGTTCTTTATTAGGATCCCGCCTTTTGCCACTAATTTCGAAATCCCCCCCGAGCTCATTCCCAGTTCACGCATCAACTCGCTGCCGGTGGACCCGGCATCCTTCGTGCATAGATAGCAATAGACTGCGCGCGCATGTACCAGTCCTCTTTCACGGGTATGCCTGAAGATATCTTCTCTTGTGACACCGGTCATGCTTTCGACGGCGGCGAGCACTTCCTCGCGGGATTTCTTCTCCTTTTCCGGGGTTTCCCCGGCGTTCCTCAAAACCGATTCTACAAATCCGCTCTCGCCGAGTATCCGCTGGTCGGAAAAGACTTTTTCTCCCGCCCTGATCGCTTCCAGAACGGCGCTTTCCCCGAAACT
This sequence comes from uncultured Elusimicrobiaceae bacterium, assembly GCA_964549095.1. GTDB lineage: Bacteria > Elusimicrobiota > Elusimicrobia > Elusimicrobiales > UBA9959 > JAHJSU01. The sequence goes on along the minus strand of CAZJUL010000128.1, from coordinate 5,301 downwards.
GCGCAGCAATCCGCCGCCGGATAGATCCAACTGCTCCGTATCCTCCGCCCTTTCCGCAATTATCAGCCGGTATTTATCAACAGCCGGCATCGCCGGGCTGTTAAAGTGTTCAAGAAGCGCTTCCCTGTCCAGAATCCCATCGGGAACACCCCGGACCGCGGCGGCATGCCCGCACCATTTATAATCCTCCAGGCCGGCAAGGTCTTTAACCAGCTTGGCGCGCAATGGATTCAGGTGTATGTACGGCACCAGCGTCAGTAAATACCTCTCCAGGTCGCAGATTATCGCCGTATACCTGTTCTGGAAAAGATGCCCGGCGCGTCCGTGCCTTAAATTAAAGTTGATGGCATAGCCGGTCATGGCATGGTGCATCATTTCGGAAAGAGGCAGCGCTCCCCGCAGCACCAGGATATGGAAATGATTCGGCATCAGGCACCAGGCCAGGCATTTCCCGCCGGTTTTGTTCAGCCATCCGGAGATACGCTCGCAGAAGTCGGTATAATCCTCCTCATCAACGAATATTCTCCCGCGTTCTATTCCTCGAGACATCACATGGTAAAGCTGGCCCGGGATATCGATCCGCGCTTGTCTTGGCATAAATCCTCCTTTTCCCTTCAAAATATAATAAAGGATGACCGCGACAGCATCCTGTCGCGATCTTTTAGCTGTATTTTCTGTGTTTTTGACTCAGGTGTGTACTAAAACCAGTCCCCCAATCGAATTAGGAAGTTAGGAAGCAGCGTCCCCTCGTCCCCATACGGGCTAGTTGAGTTTTTTTACTACTTTGATGCCAACGTTGGATACGTCGATATCCAAATAATGTTTCGGTTTGGGCCGCAAGGAAGCTTGTTTTCCTTCTTTGGTCGCTAGGAACACTTCTTTTTGTTTTCTGACTTCAGCGGTGTTTAGTATCTGCCCTGTCCTGTATTGATAATGCTTCCCGCGCTGGTTCTTATCCACTTCCCCTATCCAAAGAGAATCATCATCTCTATCAATATCGAGACCCACGCCATACGAAAGCATTGTGGTCATAGGAACTGTTGTTTTCTTCACCAGTTTATCCTTCTTAAACTCCCACACTTCCCCGGTTTCCTTGCCGTTGATAGTACGCTTCAGGTAGTAATACAGCGTGTCTTTGCTGTCTATCACGATGTTGATGCCCCTGGTCTTAAAATCCGGTTCCACATCTAAAAACCCTCGCTTCACGTCAATTCTTCTTGGATGATCAGGGTGAACATTATTATCCGGATTATCTCTGTCAACCATCACAGTGGTTTCCGCTTCATGTCTTTTGCCACTAAAACTTTCAACCAGGAGACTCTTCAAGTATTTCCCATTAGAATCAAATTTCTGTATGCGCTCATTAACAAGATCTAAAATATATATATTTCCTTGGTTATCTATCGCAATACTCGAGGGTTGATAAGATTCCTCTTCACTGTTCACAAACTGTCCCCATGTGCCAAATTCCCCCGGTCCTGTCCCCCACTTCCCCTCTATTATCACCTTCGGGACGTATTCTTCTATCGGCACCTTGTTTACGTCCGCCGTTTCCGTGGTGCCGCTTGGCGCGGCTGTTGAGGTCTGTTGCGCCCAAGCCACGTTCATGGCAACGAATGATAATGCAAAAAGAATTATAGTCTTCATATTTTAGAGGGGAGGGGACGCTGCTTCCTATCTTCCTATATCGCAGATATTAACTTAGGAAGTTAGGAAGCAGCGTCCCCTTATGGTTCGTCGTTCATGAACCGCGTGTAGATGTAGGAGATGCCCAGCAGTATCAGCCCCAGTATTATGAAGCTGATTATCTTGTAGATGATCGGCAAGTGGGCTATGTCCACTACAGCGATGCGCAGGACGGCCGCCGCGAACATCAGCAGCCCCGCGTAGCGCAGCTGCCTGTCTTTGAAGAGGAAGCCGGGAACGAAGAAGGCCAGGCCCGCCACGCCCAGCGAAAGCGTGACCAGCGAGGGGATGGAGAAATGGAATATGGCGTGGAGCAGGAACGCGATGCCCGGGACTATCCCGCCCCAGACCGCCACCTGGAATCCCGCGTCCACGAAGACGCGGCCGGGCCGCTTCAGGTCCGCCAGGTATATGCCCAGGAACGCCGCCGGCGCGGACAGGGCCGCGCTCCATTTGAGGGGGAACGGCAGCCCGGCGTAGGAGTCATAGTTCAGCCGCCGCTGTATGATGTACGGGACGAAGATATAGGCGCTGAAGGCCAGCGTGTCGTCGCGCAGGGCTATGCCCGCAGCGTACAGGGCGAACAGGCAGGCCGCCGCGAGGGCTGTTTTGGCGGTGTCCGGCGAGTAATGGCTGAGGGAGAGCAGGGTGGTGGCCGCCGCGGCGATGCAAAGCGCCGGCAGGAACTTCCGCTCCGTCTTTGAAAGCCGCTCTTTCAGCAGGCCGGCCGAGAGCACATAGACGGCGTACATACCGGCGCTGAGCGCGGCCGCGTAGGCGGCGCTGTAAACCAGGCTCGGGAACTTGGGCATATGGCCCGCGTAGACCAGGAAAACTGCCGGTGCCAGCGCCAGCCAGGAACCCCGCGGCAGGGCGTCATCATAGAGCGCGCCCCAGGCGAAAAGGCCCAGCGTGAAGCCGGTGAAAATAAGGGGCCTGGCCGTATCCCCGGCGTAAAAGCCTATCAGGAACAGTACCAAGAAGAGGAACCCGATATATACCGCCGCGGGGCCTGCGCTTTCCTGCGCTTGCAGGGAGCCCTTCTTCTCCATATCCCTGTAAAGCAGGTAACTCCCGGACAGCGAGGCCAGCTGCACGCCGATAGGCAGCCAGCGCAGCCTGCCGAGAGCTATATAATCTTCGGAGAAAGCCAGGGCCCGGCCGGCCACCGCCGCGAAAAGCCCGCAGGAGCAGAGCCGCATGATCTGTTCGTCCAGGCCGCGCCCCGCCACGAACACGGCGGCCGCGAAAACGGCCAGCGAGCCCGAAGCCCAGAACTGCGGGCAATAGCGTATCGCTGAAACGCAGGCGAGCGCGCTGAAACCGGCGAAGACCAGCTGGGAAACCAGGAGCTCTATCTCTAAAAGCTTCTTCGCCAGCCGCAGGCCCCTGTACAGCCAGTACGCAGCCGCGAACGAGACAAGCTGCACGGCGACGGGCAGCCAGCGCAGGACCCGGCCCATAGAAGCATAATCGTCCCAGAACACGGCCCTGAGCAGCGCGGTGAAAAGGAAAGCGCTGCCGGCGGTCCGCGCGTCCGGAGAATCCGAGAAGGAGCCGTACACTACCGCGGCCAGGCCGCCCAGCGCGAAAATAGCGGCCACCCAGTTCTCCGGGGCGTATCTCCATACGGCCACGGCGGAAAGGAACGCGGCCGCGCCGAAGACCAGGCGGGACAGCGGCAGCTCGTCCTCTTCCAGGAGGCCTTCCGCCGCGGCTTTCACGTACCCCCAGGCCAGCGCGTAATAAGAGCCGAGCACGGAGAGCAGCGGCCATACGCGGGCGCCGGGCGCATAGTCGTCCACGGCTATGAACCGGCACAGGACCACCGGCAGGGCGGCCAGCGAGGCGCAGCGCGCCAGCTTGTCGCGCAGCAGGCAGCCGGCCCCGAACAGCCCCAGGTTCATGAAGGCGAACGCGGCGGTCATTTTCCAGCCGTGTATATATTTGAACGCCAGCGCCATCAGGGTGAGCTGGAACAGCGCGTAAGCGACGGCGGGGAAACGCTGCTCGGTCTCCGGCAATTTCCCCTCTGTCTGCAGGTACCGGTACGGGACATAGATCGCGGCCTGCGCGAACGGCGGGGCGGAGATGATCAGCCAGTCGGCGAAGCTGGCGGAGGGGAAAGAATCCAGCGCTATGTACCTGAACGCGGCCAGCGCCGAGCCGGCCAGGCCGGAGGCGCGCAGGGACTGCGAGCCGGTGACCGCCCCTATCACGAAAGCCGCCAGCGCCAGCCCCGAGACCGTGAAGGTTATCCAGTTCTCCGGCACATAGCGCAGTACGGCGGTGAGCAGCAGAAGCCCGGAGCCCACAGCCGTGGCCGTAACCAGGAAGCTTTCGAACATCCCCAGCAGGTTCCGGCCGCGCAGGTCCCGGTAAAGGAAATATATCGAGTAGCCGCACAGGATCTCCCAGGAAATATAGGACCAGCGCCTGAACGCCGCCAGCGGCCTGTAGTCGTCCATGCCTATGAAGCGGATCACGCCCAGGCCCAGGAAGACCGCGGCCGCAACGCGCGCCAGGGGTTCTCCGGCGACGAACCCCCACGCGAAGAGCAGCAGCGCGTCCAGGAACAGGTACAGGGTGAGGTTGTAGGGGGCCGCCGTAAGGAGGGTGCCCAGGTAAAGGAACACGGCCGCCGCCGGGGCGAAGGCCTGCGCCGCGGCGTTCTCAAAAGCGCTTATCCGGCCGCGCGCGAAAGCGCGCCGCAGCATAGTGAACACCCCGCCGAAGGACAGGGCCGCCGCGAAAGCCGTGAAGCCGGCTATGGGAATGCTGCCGAGGCCCGCTATCTCCACGCGGCCGGCGCTGCCGGCCACATAGAACGCGTAATGCAGCATTATCCAGACGAACAGCAGGAACGCCGCCACGCGGATGGTCCGGCTTTTCAGCTCTATCCCGGCGAACACCAGGAAAGGCAGCTCGGCTATCCAGACCAGCGCGGTCGACATAGTCATGTATTTTATGGGGACCGCGGCGGTCATCAGGGCCAGGCCGATCATGGTGTCGCAGGCGAACAGCTTGCCGCCGCCGGAGGCGTACAGGAAGCTGCCCAGTATCACGAACACCGCGCCGAGCGAGACCACGAAGTTGAAACGCTGGTCCGGGAAGAAGCGCGTGATGTCGGGATAAAGCAGCAGGAAGTAGAAAAGCGCGTTCCCGATGTTGGCCACCGCCAGCTGGTTCTCGGTTTCCTCCCCCGTTTTCCGCAGCAGGTGTATGCCGGCCGTGAAGACGGCCCAGTAAAGCGTCAGGAAGGTCCCGTTCATCACGAAGAAGTCTTTCGCTGCCGTCAGGGAGGCCGCGTCCACGGCCCCGTGTATGCTCCTGGTCACCCACAGGAAATGCGCGCCGTAGGTCATCAGGATGCCCATGAACAGCATGCGCAGCCAGTTGAACTTATAGATGAGGATAAGTATCACTATTGATTCTATGGCGCAGCTGAACAGCGTGAAATAGCGCACATCCCCGATGGTGGCCGTGGCGTAGCCGGCGAAAATCGCCACCCCGGCCAGCGCTTCGGAGCGGTATTTTATGGAATGGACCAGCATCCCGGCGGCCACGGCCGCCAGCAGCAGCAGGCCCGTGACCTCGCTTTCTATCACCCTCGAT
>CAZJUL010000127.1:3707-7674 GCA_964549095.1 uncultured Elusimicrobiaceae bacterium | reverse complement strand
CGCCTATCTTTACGCCGGGAACGGCGGTTATGTCCAGCAGGGTGTGGGCTATGGCGGCCTTGCCGACGAAAGGCGCCGGCCTGCCGTTGATCAGGCCCCAGTAGGCCTGTCCGGCGGAGAGCTTTATGGATTTTTCGGCCGGCTCCAGCGTCAGGCCGTCGGAATAGCCGGCCGGGATGGTGGCGATCTTCATCGCCCTGCAGGCCACATATTCGCTGGCGTAGCCCAGCGATTCGCCCTTCCTGACGGATTTGACGGAAATAACGCGCGCGAAGAATTTCCAGGGCCGCTCAAGCCCCTTTATCGGCGGGCCTTGTTTCTTCTTGAAATAAATGCCCGCCGGGTAAAGCCCGTAAAGCAGGTTGCCTATCCTGACCATGTCCAGCTGCCAGTGCGGGAAATCGCACAGGATGGAGCTGTTGGCGGCGTGCAGTTGGATGTCCGGATAATAAGCTTTGGCTATATCGCCCAGCGCTTTAAAGGAAGAGAGCTTTTCCTCGGCCTCTATCATGTTCTTCTGCGGGCCGTAGGCGATATGCGTGGAGAGCGCGGCCGGTATGACCTTGTTGAATTTCAGCGTCGCCTTGATGAAGGCGGGGAAGTCTTTCCGGTCCACGCCCCAGCGCTTCAGCCCGGAATCTATGTCTATGTAGTAGGGGGTCTTCCTGCCTTTCGGCGCCCGGGCGTCCAGTTCCCTGATGAAAGCCAGCGAGTCGGCCGTCGGTATTATCCCGGCGCGGACGAACTCACGCGCATAGGAAGCCGGCGCGGGTGAAAGGGCCGCGATGGGCGCCTTTACCCCCTGTTTCCGTAAAGCCAATCCTTCCTCGAGCGTCAGCACGCCCAGCATCCCGGCCCCGCCGGCGAGCGCCGCTTTCGCCGTCTCCAGCGCGCCGTGGCCGTAGCCGCCGGCCTTCACCACGGCCATCAGGCCGACGCCGGGCTTGAGCGAGTTCTTTACCGCCCGGGCGTTGTTCTTGATGACCTTGAGGTCTATTTCTATCCACTTCAGCATAGTTTTTGCCAGTCAGGGGACAGTCCCCTTCTACCGCTCGCTGCGCTCGCCGGTAAAGGGGACAGTCCCCGGATCACTGTAGCTTTTGTAATTATAGTAAAATTATAACCGATGGATACCAAGACGATCCGCGGCGCGCCCAACCTGAGCGCCCGGGCCATGTGCCTGCTGAAGGCGTTGGAAGAGAAGGGCGGCGATATCGCGCTCCTGGTCAAAGAGGAGGAGTCCTTCGCCGATTTCGCCAACGCCTTCTCGTCCCTGAAAGAGCTGGCCGCCGGCGCCAAATTCGAGCTGCTTTTCTGGGGCTCGGACGCCGCCCTGCGCGCCCAGGCCCTGAAGTTCCTTTACGCCAAGCCCCCCGGCGGGTCGCTGGTCCTCATCGCCACGCCGGAGGCCTTCTCCGAAAAGATAATGGACAGGGCGGATTACGGCGCGCTTATCTTCGAGTTCAGGGTCGGCGGCACCTACCCGCGGGCCGAGGTGTCCGGGAAATTGCAGAAGGCCGGCTACGCCCGCGTATCCTTCGTGGAGAACAAGGGGGAATTCGCCGTGCGCGGCTCGGTGGTGGATTTATTCCCTCCCGATTTCGACAGGCCTGTCCGGCTTTTTTTCACCGATACGCTGGACAGCATCCGCTATTTCGAGATAGACACGCAGAGCACCGCCGGTTTCCTGGACCGGGTGCGCGTCACGCCCAATTCTTTTTCCGGTACCGAAGTCCCGCTCTCAGGCCTGGCGGCTTCCGGCTGGACGGCCTTCCTGGACCGCGGGCTGGAGCTGCCGGAAGAATTCGTCCTGAAGACGGATTCGGCTTTCGCCTTCTCCGATATCGCCTCGGGCGGGAAGGATATCAATTTCGGCGCGCAGTCCAACATGAATTTCAATTCCGACCTCGCCCTGGTGGAGGCCGAGCTCAGGCGGCTTAAGAAAGAAAAATACGGCATAACGATCTTCTGCATAAACCGCGGCGAAACGGAGCGCCTGGGCGACCTGTTCGCGGAGAAAGGCGTGGCCGGCTTCGTGAATTTCAGGACCGGCTATATACAGGAGGGCTTCCTGTACCCGGCCGGGCGCCAGGCCGTGCTGACTTCTTCCGAGATCTTCCAGCGCCGCTACCGGATAGACCCGAAGGCCGCCAAGCCCAAGTCCAAGTTCTATAAATGGACCGACCTGAAGATAGGCGATTTCGTGGTGCACGAGGATTACGGCGTGGGCAGATACCTCGGCATCAAGAAGGTGTATTACCGGAACCGCGACGGCGAGAACACCGAGGACGCGGACTGCCTTTTCATAGAATACGCGCGCGGCGACAGGATGGCCGTGCCGCTCTACGAGTTTAACAAGGTCCAGAAATACATAAGCTCCGAGGGAAAGACGCCCAAGCTTTCCCATATGGACACCAAGACCTGGCACGAGCTGAAGAACCGGGTCAGGCGGGAAGTGCAGTCGCTGGCGATAGACATCCTCAAGGTGGAGGCCGAGCGGGCGGCCATGAAGACCGCGGCCTTCCCGCACGCCGGCCACATGGAGGACGAGTTCTCCGCCTCTTTCCCTTTCGAGGAGACCCCGGACCAGCAGAGCGCGATAAACGACGTGCTGGCCGACCTGGAAAATCCGAGCCCGATGAACCGCCTCGTCGTCGGCGACGTCGGCTTCGGCAAGACCGAGGTGGCGATGCGCGCGGCTATCCGCGCCGTGCTGAACGGCAAGCAGGCGGCCGTGCTGGCCCCCACCACCATCCTGGCCGACCAGCATTACCGCAATTTCGTTTCCCGCTTCAAGGAATTCCCGGCCAAGATAGGCGTGATCTCGCGCTTCGAAACGAAGGCCGGGCAGAAAAAGATACTGGAACAGCTGGCCAAAGGCGACCTGGACATAGTTGTCGGCACGCACCGGCTGCTGCAGAAGGACGTCAAGTTCCGCAACCTGGGCCTGCTGGTGATAGACGAAGAGCACCGGTTCGGCGTGAAGGATAAGGAAAAGCTGAAGGCCATGGCGAAAGGCGTCCATTTGCTGATGCTTTCCGCCACGCCCATACCGCGCACGCTTTACCAGTCGCTTTCCACTTTGAAGACGATGTCGGTGATAGAAAGCCCGCCGGTCGGGCGCCTCCCCATCTCCACCACCGTGCTGCCATTCGACGAGACCGCGCTGGTCAACGCTGTCAATTTCGAGCTGGCGCGCGGCGGGCAGGTCTATTATGTCCACAACCGTGTGCAGACCATAGAGACGCGCCGGGCCTATTTTCAGAAGCTGATGCCGTACCTGCGGGTGGCGGTGGTGCACGGCCAGCTGAAGAGCGAGCAAATAGAAGAATATATGTGGGATTTCCTGAACAGGAAATACGACGTGCTGCTGGCTTCGACAATTATCGAATCCGGCCTGGACATCCCCAGCGTGAACACGATGATAGTGGAGAACGCGCACCAGCTGGGGCTGGCCCAGCTTTATCAATTGCGCGGCAGGATAGGCCGGGAGAAGCAGAAGGCCTACTGCTACCTGTTCTTCCCGTCGTGGATGAAAAAAGGCGCGCGCAAGCCTGTTCCCAGGCGGAAACAGCCGGAGCTGGACGGCCAGCCGCCGGAAGAGGAAATGGAGCAGAAGATGATCTCCGAGGACGCGATGAAGCGGCTGAGCGCCCTGGAGGAGTTCACTGAGCTGGGCTCCGGTTTCCGGCTGGCTATGCGCGACCTGGAGATACGCGGCGCCGGCGAATTGCTGGGCATCAGGCAGCACGGCTTCATCAATTCCATCGGCCTTGAAATGTATATCAAGCTTTTGAACGGCGAGATAAACCGGATAAAGGGGAAGGCGGAGGGCGCGGAGCTGCCGGAGGTCAAGATAGACCTGGAGCTGCCGGCCTTCATCCCGGAGGATTATATCGGCGACGATATGGAGCGGCTGAATTTTTACAAGAAGCTGCTGAACGCGGAGCCGGACAAGGTGGACGCC
>CAZJUL010000127.1:0-3697 GCA_964549095.1 uncultured Elusimicrobiaceae bacterium | reverse complement strand
GGCCGGTCTGGAGGACCTGTCCGGACCGGCGCCGCAGCCGCTGAAGAACCTGGCCACGGTGATAAAGCTGAAGCGGGGCCTGGCCCTGAAAGCTGTCCGCTCAGTGACGCAGAAGGAGGAGTTGGTGGAGATCTTCTTCCAGCCCAAGGCGCACATACCACCCAAGGCCATTCCCAAGTGGCAGCAGCTTTTCGGCAGCGCAATCACTTTCCTGCCGTCCCGCTTCGGCGACGGCCTCCGCATCAAAACGGCCGATCCGGTCCTTGAAGTCATCCAGAAAGCGATGCTCGGCCTGGAATAAAATAGGGACAGCGCCCTATTTTCCCGCTTTAAGATCGGTTGGCGTTTTGCAGTCTTGGCGGCTAAAATAAATAGGGCGCTGTCCCTATTTATTTCTAATAGTCCGCAACCTGCGGCTCCTCGCTGAACTTTATTCCCAGCGCCGCGGCGAGCTTGCCGCCGAGCGCGGAGTATTCCGCGGCCAGTCCGGCGTTATAGCCTTCGCTCAGCAGCAGCGTCTTGTCGCTCCCGTCCTTCAGCCTGAGCCAGAGCGAGACATAGCCGCCGCTCCTGGCCGGCAGCGCCCAGCCGGCGGCCACGGCTGCCGCGTCCCGGATATTGAATAACAATTTTCCGCCGCCGGCTATGACGGAAAGCGTTCCATTACCCGCCGACAGCTCGTACTTGCCGGCAGGCGGGGGGAATTCCCCGGCAAGTTTGAAGATCAGTTCCATAGGAATGGCCGTTTTTCAGCGCCGCTTGCGCGCGATCCTATTTTCCCCCCGAGTCGATGTAATAACGCAGCGCCTCCCTCTCCAGGTCCTCCTCCTCGGTATAATACGACCACCGGCTTTTCCCGGCCGCTGAACTTGGCTTCACCGCGTACCGTAGACGGCTTTTATCAGCCAGGCGGGCAGGCGGTCCCTGGCGGCGGGGTCTTTTTCGATAACGAAGCGCGCCGCCTTCTTCCAGCCGGTCTCATAGAAACCGCTTAATTCCATAGCGCCCAGGGCGGCAAAATAGACGGCCCCGGAAAGGGCCGCCCTTGCCGGTCTTACCCAGACCCCGGAACTGTCCGGCAGCCCGGAAAAAACAATAGCCGCGGCGTAAAAGACGAAAGCCGCCAGCCAGCGCAATGCCAGCGGCACCCTGCCCTGCGCTCCCCCGCCGTGGAAAACATAGCCGTAATAGGTGGCGTAGGTGAGCCCGGCGAACTGGACCACCCCCGGCGCCCCGCCGGCTGAAAACGCTATAGCGCTGTAGGCCGCCAGCAGGCCGTAAAAAATGACAGGCCTGTTTTTTTCGTTGAGGGTAAGCGGCAGTCCGAATATGAACCAGGAGGAATGGATGACTATGAACTGGAGCGTCATCAGCCCCGCGGAAAAAGGCGGCACGGCGCCCGCGAGCTCCAGCAGGCACGAGCCGCTGGCGATAAAACCGGGGATTGCCGGGTTTATGTTTATCCGCATAGAGTTGTGGAAAAGGGGACGCTGATGACTAAATGACTAATGTGCGTTAGTCATTTAGTCATCAGCGTCCCCGATTATCTCAGGCGGTGATCTCTTTGCTTATGTGCTTCCAGGCTTCCTTCAGTTCCTTGCCGAGGCGTTTCAGTTCTTCCGCGCTGACGTCCTTGACGTTCTTGTAGCGCTCCAGGCTCTCGTCCACTATGCGTTCGTAGTCGGCCTTTTCGAGCTTCTTGACTTTTTCCACCTTTTCCAGCACTTCGCCTTTCACCTTAAGCATCCAGCCGCGTATGGCGGCCCTGTTCTTCGCGCCGCGCTTGCCGGTAAGGAAGTAGGTGCCTATGGCCACGGCGGCCAGCCCTATCCCCGCGCCTATTATCTTTCCTGTTTTCCCCATAGTTCCTCCGTGATATCTGCGAATATAGCATTATGATACAAAATCCGGCGCCGGCGGATTTCCCTGTTTTACCGACTTTTTTCCGCGGGACCGGCCCGGCGAACCCGCCGCTTCCCGTTCATTTGAATGTTTCACGCTTCGGCTAGGAGGGGCTCTGGACGCAGAAATCGCCGCCGCGGGAATCTTTGCGGTCTTCTTCGCCGCCGTAGCCGCAGACGGTGTACCGTTCTCCGGGGGCGCGCGCGTAATGGAAGGTCTTTCCCGAGACCGGGTCCGCGAGGTGTTCCGCGGCTATGTACCCGGGCGCCAGGTCTTCCAGCGCCGCGGGGAGCGCGCGCCGCGCGGCGCGGTATTCTTCCAGCGCCGACATTACCAGGGCCAGGCGCGCCCAGGTCCGGAATTCGCGTTCCTTGAAGTGGAAGCCGGAGTACTGCGGCCATTCGAACTGGGCTATGGTATAGGGCCAGAGCGGCCAGTCGGCGGTATAGGGCCTTTTGCTGTACCTCAGCGATTCGTCCTGCCCCATGCCCGACAGGTACTGAGCCAGCCTGAAGTACCCGGCGTCCAGCGCGCCGGCCAGCACCACGTAGCGCGCGGCCAGGTTCAGCAGTGTCTCTTCGCTGAGCGCCCCGCAGGGGCCGTGGCAATTCCGGGTTATCATTTTTTTCCCGCCGGTGATGATGAGCGGTTCGTAAACGTTCCGGAAGTCCAGCTTGCGCGCCAGCTGCCAGCGGACTCCGTCGCGCACCAGGTGCTCGCGCTGGGCGCCGGCGAGCCTGGCGGTTATGGCAGCCGGCAGCCTGGCTCCCGGACGGTTGCGCATGGTGGCTATGGACGCTTCGGCGCCCTGGCTCAGGAAGGACAGCGCGGCCATTTTCAGTTCCAGGTCGCGGTCAGCGGCGAAGAGGCCGCCGAGGTCGAATATCCTGCCTATCAGTTTCCAGGCGCCGTTCATATCGCCCCGGTATGCCAGGCTCAGGGCCTGCAGGCGCAGGAGGCGGGCTATTCTGAAATATTTGTCGGACTCGAACCGGGGGAGGCTGTCGGGGTCCCTGCCGGCGGCGCGGTAGTCTATATTCCTGAAGCGCGGGGCGCAGGACAACGCAGGCAGGAATTCCTTGTTCATGAAGGTCCCGTAATGGGCGGCCATGCGCTCCGCGTCGGCGTACATATCCTTGTTCCATTTCTGCAGGCCGGTCTTGCGCTGGGAGGCGGTGCGCAGAAAGGCGTCGTCGAAGTCCTTCAGGACCTTTTCAAGGGCGTCGTGGGCGCAGAGGCCTTGCCGGTCTTTTTCGGCGAAGTCGGCAAGGGTAGTGGGCAGGCCTTTGGCTTTGGCTTCGGCGGTCAGGGCGGCTATGCGGGCGTGCCATACCAGGTGGGTGACGGCCAGCGCGGCGGCGGCGAACGCGGCAGGAAGCAGCGCGGCGGGGAGAAGCGCCAGAAGCTGCCGGTAGCGGGGTTCTTCGGGGAGCCCGTCGGCGGAGCGGCCGAAGGCGCGCATCACGCGCCAGTGCAGGCCGCTCAGGTGGGCCCAAACGGCGGCCAGCAGCGCGGCCAGCGCCAGCGCGCCGCCCAGGACGAACCAGCTGGACCTGAACGGGTTGAACGTGCCAAGGGCAAGGAGGCCCGTAAGTATCAGCAGGAAATAGAGCAGCCAGATGAAGGCCCCGGCCAGTTCCGACGCCGCCGCGCGCCAAGGATTTACTTTCATCACGGAACATTATAGCTTTTCCCAAAGTCGGCGTCCGAAAACTGTGGTTTTCCCAATGGTAAACTGCTAAAATATAAGAGAAGTATTGCTCTTTGAGAACCCTTTTGTTATTAGCTTCGAACT
>CAZJUL010000126.1:0-7717 GCA_964549095.1 uncultured Elusimicrobiaceae bacterium | reverse complement strand
TGAGGAGGCGAGCCACGGTGAGGACCGGCGTTTCGAGCAAAGCATAATTATGCTTTGCGTCCGGTCCGCAAGGGCGGAGGTGTCCGCATCAGCGAGCGGACACCGAGCCGGGGTCGCGGAATCCGCCTCTGGCGGATATCCGTGACTGGCGAGCCGTGCCTGACGAGCCAAATCGCCGTCGGATCCCGCGCTGAGAACACACAGAAACTTCGACCATAAACTAACGAACCGGAGAACAACATGCCTTTCAACGAAACCGACCAGCTGGCGGTGAACGCTATACGGACGCTGGCCATCGATATGATAGAGAAAGCCAATTCCGGCCATCCCGGCCTGCCGCTCGGCCTGGCCCCGGCCGCCTACGCCCTCTGGAGCCGGCAACTGAAGCATAACCCCGCCAACCCCGCCTGGGCGGACAGGGACCGGTTCGTGCTCTCCGGCGGCCACGGCTCGTCCATGCTCTACGCGCTGCTGCACCTCTACGGCTACGGCCTCACACTTGAAGACCTGAAAAATTTCAGGCAGCTGGGCAGCCCTACCCCCGGCCACCCGGAACACGGCATGACCGCGGGCGTTGAGACCACCACCGGCCCGCTGGCGCAGGGTTTCGCTAACGCGGTCGGCATGGCCTTCGCCGAGAAATACCTGGCCGGCGTCTTCAACACGCCCGAATTCACGATGCTCGACCACCACACCTACGTAATGTGCGGCGACGGCGACCTGATGGAAGGCCTCAGCTACGAAGCGGCCTCGCTGGCTGGGCACTGGAAACTGGGCAAGCTCATCTGCGTCTACGACTCGAACGGCATCACCATAGAAGGCTCCACGGCGCTGGCCTTCACCGAAGACGTCAAAAAAAGGTTTTTGGCCCAGGCCTGGCAAGTCATCGAGGTCGACGACGGCAACGACCTGGCCGCGCTGGACGCGGCGCTGAAAAAGGCGAAGCGTGAAACAGAGCAGCCGTCCCTGATCATAGCGAAAACGCATATCGGCTTCGGCAGCCCGAAGCAGGACCAGTGCGGCGTGCACGGAGAGCCGCTGAAAAAGGACGAAGTCCTGGCGACGAAGAAAGCTTTGGGCTGGCCTTACGAAGAGCCCTTCAAACTGCCGGAAGCGCTCGCCCCCCATTTCGAAACCCTCCGCCAGGACGGCGAAAAGACCGAGAAAAAATGGCTGAAGCAGCTGAAGGCCTACAGGGCGAAACACCCGGAGCTGGCGCAGAAGCTCGGCGAGTTCCTTTCGGGCGAACTGCCCGCGGACCTGATACTGGATACGGACCTGGTTTTCGACAAGCCGCTGGCCACCCGCGAGGCGTCGCACAAGGCCCTGAACCTGCTGGCGGAGCGCGTGGAGAACCTGATCGGCGGCTCGGCCGACCTCTCCCCCTCCACCAAGACCGACCTCAAGGCGCACCCCGAACGGACGCTCCATTTCGGCATCAGGGAGCACGCCATGGGCGCCATACTGAACGGCATGGCCCTGCACGGCGGCCTGCGGCCTTTCGGCTCCACTTTCCTGGTCTTCACGGATTACATGCGCGGCTCCATGCGCCTGGCGGCGTTCATGGGCGTCCCCTCCGTTTTCGTGCTGACGCACGACAGCGTCGGCGTAGGCGAGGACGGCCCCACGCACCAGCCGGTGGAACATATAATGGCGCTCCGGCTGATCCCGGGCCTGGCGGTCTGGCGGCCGGCGGACGCGTTCGAGACCTTTTACGCCTGGGAAGCCGTCCTGAGGAACGGCAAGCCGGCCGGCCTGCTGCTTTCAAGACAGAAGCTGCCGCTTTTAACCGAGCAGAAAGAGAAGGTTAAGGAAGGCGTGAAGCGCGGCGCCTACACTTTGAAAGGCCCGGCGCTGAGCCCCGACCTGGAAATAATCGCGACCGGCTCGGAAGTGTCACTGGCCCTTGAAACCGCGGCGAAGCTGGAACAGGATTCCGGCATCAGGGCGAAAGTGGTTTCGATGCCCTGTTACGAGGTTTTTATGAAGCAGGACGAGGTGTACCGCTCGTCGGTGATAAGCGCCACCCTGCCCAAGGTGACCATAGAAGCGGGCAGGGGCCTGGGCTGGAAGGACATCACAGGCGGAAAGACCCTGACCATTTCCATAGACTCGTTCGGCCTCTCGGCCCCGTTCGACAAGGCCTTCGCGCACCTCGGCTTCACCGCCGAAGCGATAACGGAAAAGGTAAAAGTGTTCTTAGGGAAGAAGAAGTAAGGCCGGGAGCGGCCGCTAAAGGTTCCTGAGCGCCTCGTAGAAATCCAGCGCGTCGGCGTACCGCTGCGACGGCTCCGGGTCCAGCGCGCGGTCTATAACGGCGTCCGTGCCGCCGGGCAGCCAGGGCAGGATGGCGCTGACCGACTGGTAGTTCCTGGCTTTCTTCAGCTTTTCCATCTCGTGCCCGCTGAACGGCAGCGTGCCGGTCAGCATCTCGTAGAGGCAGACGCCCATCCCGTAGATGTCGGATTCGCGCTTGACGGTGCCGGAGTACTGCTCGGGCGCCATGTAGGCGGGCGTGCCGGACACGGTCTGGTGCGTGACCCTGGTCATGCACTCGCGCAGCTCGCTGGCCAGGCCGAAATCCATCACCTTCACCTCGCCGGCGGCGGTCAGCATTATGTTCCCGGGCTTCAGGTCCCTGTGGATGATATTGTTCTTGTGCGCGTAGCTCACCGCGCTGCAGACTTCCCTGAAGATCCGCTTGCATTCCTCCAGCGGCAGGCGCCTTTTTTCCTTCAGTATGTCGCCCAGGGTGCGCCCGTCGACAAAATCGAAGATCAGGTAGGTTTCGCCGTCCTGCTCCACCACGCCGTGGACGCTGACTATGCCGGGGTGGCTGAGCCGCTCCACTATTTTGGCCTCGCCGATGAACCGCTCGTATTCACCCGGGGAATCCTTCAGCACGGTATGCATCCGTTTGACGGCCACCGGCTGGCCGGTTTTAGAGTCCTGACCCCGGTAGACTATACCCATGCCGCCGGTGCCCAGTTCGCCGACCAGCTCGTACCTGCCGGCGAGCGCCGTCCCGCCGGGCGGCGGGCCGGACCTGAAGGCCTTTGCGCCGCCCTGGGGAAGCCTCGAGGGCGGCGGCGGCGCGGCCGGGGCCCTGCCTTTCAGGTCGTTATAGCGCACCAGCACGTCCTGATAGCCGTCGCGGCCTATCTCTATGAACATCCGGTATATCTCCGCGGCCAGCTCCAGGTCCCCCTGTCCTTCGCAGTAGCGGGCGAAATTATAATACTGCTCCGGGCTGTTCCGTATGTCCATCGACTGCCGCAGGGACTCGAAGATCCCGCGGCTGAGCCGGCGGGCCAGCGCGCCCTGCCCCTTCTCGTAGCAGAGCCCGGCCAGCTTCCCGTAAAGCTCCAGGTTCCCGGTCAGCTTCGCGTTCCCTTTTATGCCTTCGAACACCAGGCCCGCGCGGTCGAAATTGCCCAGGCGCAGGTGCAGCTCGAAAAGATTTATCCTGTCCCCGTCGGTTATGTCGGCCGGGTGCCTGGTGCCGTAGGCGGCCAGCGCCCCGGAGTAATCACCGGCGTCCATCAGCTCCCCTATCCTCAAGTCGAACTGCGCCGCTTTATTGCCGCCGGCCGCGTAGAAAACGGGCTGGCCGCCGTAGGGCACTTCGCCGCCGGGTTCCGGGGCCTGGAACCCTGTCGGCCTGTTCACAGCCATATGGTCCGGGTTGTATTTCCTGTACAGGAAATAACCGGCGCCGCCCAGCACCGCCAGCGCGATGATCAGGCTTATCACCAGCGTGTTGTCCTGCGCGGGCGCAGCCGGCGCCCCCTTCACGCCGAACGCCGCCGCCCCCGACTTCGAAGGGGCCTTCACGCCGAACGCCCCCGCGCCGGAGGCCGGCTTGGGCCCGTTCAGTTTCTGCACGGCCGCGTCGCGGGACGCGCTTATGTTCACCAGGCCCGGGTTCAGGCGCAGCGCGGCGTTATAATCCGCGACCGCCCTGCTGTAATCGCCGGCCTGGTACGCCTTGTCCCCGCGCTTGCCGTAGGCCAGGGAAAGGTACGGCCTCACGCTTTCGGTCATGCTGCTGTTGTTTTCGGCCGCTTTGGTAAGGTCGCTTATGGCCTTTGAATAATCCCCAAGCTGGTAGGCTTCGATCCCGATGTTGTAATGATCGATCACCGCGGCCTTCTGCCGCTCGGCAGCCGCGCGGCGGAGGCTCTCCGCGTCCAGCTGCGCGCGCCTGGCCCTGTAGGCGTCTTCGCGGTCGCTTTTGGCCTTGCTGCCCACCGGTCCCCTGGGATTACGCCGGATCGCCTCGTTATAATCCGCTATAGCCCTGTCGTAATCGCCCAGGTTGAAATACGCGCCGCCGCGGTCCAGGTAGGCGCTGCCGGCCTCCCATTTATCCGAAGAGCCGCTGGGGTCCAGCTGGATGGCTTTTGTATACTCGGCGACGGCCCCGGCGAAGTTCCCCTTGTCGTAATAAGCCTGCGCGCGCTTGTGGCGCTCCGCGGCCTCGCCGGCCAGCAGGGCGGCCGGCAGCAGGACGGACAGCGCGGCTAAAAGCAGTCTGTTAAAGAACCTTTTCATATTCCCCGTGCGAAAATACGATAGTGCCGGCCAGGCGGGCCGGCGGAGCTCCCCCGCTTATAAATTAACCAGCGCTTCGTAAAGCTCGCGGGCGCCGGCGTATCTCTGCTGCGGCTCCGGCTGCAGGGCGCGGCCCATCACGGCGTCCACCCCCGACGGCAGCCAGGGCAGCTTCGCGCTTATTTCCCTGTAGTCCTTGCCCAGTTTCTGCCCCAGGATGTCCCCCCCCTGGAACGGCAGTTCGCCGGTCAGCATTTCGTAAAGGCAGACGCCCAGGGAGTAGATGTCGGACTCCCGCTTGACCACCCCGGAATGCTGCTCGGGCGCCATGTAGGCCGGCGTGCCGGACACCGTCTGGTGGCTCACCCGGCTGAAGCTGTCCCTGAGCTCGCTGGCCAGCCCGAAATCCATCACCATCGCCCGGCCGGACCGGTCCATCATTATATTGCCCGGCTTCAGGTCGCGGTGTATGACGCCCTGGTTGTGCGCGTGCTCCACCGCGCCGCATACGTCCCTGAAGATCTCCAGGCAGTCCTTCAGCGGCAGCTGCTTTTTTTCCCTGAGAACTTCGGACAGCGGCCTGCCGTCCACGAAATCGAAGACCAGGTAGATATCCCCGCCGTGCTCCACTATGCCGTGCACCCCTATGATGTTCGGGTGCCTCAGCCGCGCCACGATCTCCGCTTCCTTCCTGAACCGGCTGTACTCGGCCGGGTACTGCTTAAGCCAGGAATGCATCCGCTTGACTGCGGTCCGGCGCTTGAGCTGCCGGTCCCAGCCCTCGAAGACCACGCCCATCCCGCCCTCGCCCAGGGTATTCTTCAGCTCGTACCGGTTATCTATCACCAGCGACGGCGCCTGCACCTCCGTCTTCGGCGGAGGCTCGGGCCGCTTCGCGGGCGCGGCGGGTTTCTTCTTCAGCTCCTTGTACCGCTCGGCCGCGCCGGGCCAGGGCCGGGGCAGCTCGGCCAGCCGCCTGTAGATCTTAAGGGCCTGCTCGATGTCGCCCTCTTTTTCCATCGCCTCGGCCAGCTCCTGGAATTTTTTCGGCTCATCATGCACGGACAAGGCCTGCAGCATCCAGTCCACGGCTATCCCCCGCAGCCGGCTGGCCAGCGCGTCCTCGCCGTTCGCCCGGCATTCGTCGGAGAGCGAAAGGTAAAGCGGGTATTCGCAATCGCTCGCCAGCCCGTCGCGCAGCGCGCCGGCTATCTGGTTGGCGGTCAGCTCCGCCCGCATGAAATCGCCGAGCTTGATATAAATTTCCAGGAAGAGCTCGTAATCCGGCAGCCCGAGCCTTTTTTTGCGGGCCAGCAGGTCGCGGGCTTCCTCGTACTTCTCCTCGCTGATCAGGGACTTTACCTCAAGGGCGGACGGCCCGGCCCCGGCCGGGGCGGCGGGGCCGCGCGGGGCCGAAGGCGCTTTTGCGGGCGCGGCCGGCTGCGGTACGGCGGCCGGCAGGACTTCCGGGGTGGGACCGGGCGACGGCTTGGAACCGCCTGAAGCGGCGGCGCCGTCCTTTGTCACCCGGCGCGGGATCCACAATAAAAAAGCCCCTAAAATGAAGAGCGCGGCTACAAGGGCGGGGAGCAGCCCGCGCGGATATTCGCCGGAGGATTTATTGGTTTGCGCGGCCCTGACAGGCGCGCTGGAAACGACGACCCTCTTTCCGCGGCCGGCCGCGGAACCGGTGGAGGGAGCCACGGGCGCGCCGTTTTCCCGCCGCGCCTTGCCCCGCTCCCTGTAAACCTGGCGCCTGGCTTCCCGGGCGTCAAGGTCGTCCGGGTTAAGGAACAGCACTTCGGTAAAATCGTCTATCGCCTTCTCGTAATCCCCTGCCTGGAAGGCTGCGGACCCGCGCGCGCGGTACGCCTTCAGGAGTTCCGGCATGGCCGACTCTTTCAGGCCGCCGTTCTGCCCCACGGCCCGTTTAAGATCGATGATGGCGCCGTCGTAATTCCCCGACCGGCTGTAAGCCAGGCCGCGGTTGTACCGGGGCAGGCCTTTTGCCGAGATCTCGCAATTGCCGGCCCGGTCCAGCTCTATGACCTTGGTGAAGCCGGCGATGGCCTCGTAAAACTCCTCCGCCTTTAAATGCTCGCTGGCGCTTTCATATTGCTGGGCGGCGGAATCGCAGCGTTCCTCCGCCTGGGCCGCCGCCGGCAGCGGCGCCAGGGCCAGCGCCAGAACGGCCGACACTACCGCGCAGGTGATCCTCATAGTTGTTTTAAACGGAAAGCGGCCCGTCTTTCGCATTGTTCACTTCCCTTTCAGCTCTATCTTGCCCCAGGTGTCCCTCAGCGTGGCCGTGCGGTTGAAGACCGGGGCGCCCGGCTTGGAATCTTTCGGGTCGGCGAAGAAATAGCCGAGCCGCTCGAACTGGCAGCGGAAGCCGGCGGCCGCGTCCTTGAGGCCCGGCTCCAGTACCGCCCCGTCCAATACTTCCAGCGAAGCGGGGTTCAGGCTTTCCTTGAAATCGTGCCCTTCCTCTGCGCTGTCCGGGTTCCGCTTCGTGAAGAGCGCGTCGTACAGCCGTACCTTCGTTTTAACGCCGTGCCTGGCGGAGACCCAGTGGATAGTGCCCTTGATCTTGCGGCCGTCGGGGGTGTCCCCGCCGCGCGTGGCGGGATCGTAGGTGCAGTGGACCTCCGTGATATTGCCGGCGGCGTCCTTTACCGCCCTTTCGCATTTGACGACATAGGCGTAGCGCAGGCGCACTTCCTGGCCCGGCGTCATCCGGAAGAATTTCTTCGGCGGGATCTCCTTGAAATCGTCCTGCTCTATATAGAGCTCGCGGCAGAAAGGCAGCTTGCGCGAGCCGGCCGCCGGGTCTTCCGGGTTATTGACAGCTTCCAGCTCGTCGGCCTTGTCTTCGGGGTAGTTGTCTATCACGATCTTAAGCGGGCGCAGCACGGCCATGCGGCGCGGCGCGGCCGTGTTCAGCTCGCCGCGTATGGCGTTCTCCAGCACCCAGATGTCCGAGATGCCGGGCACCTTTGAAATGCCGATCTCGTCGCAGAAGGTGCGCAGCGAGGTCGCGGTGTAGCCGCGGCGGCGGAAGCCGGAGACGGTCGGCATGCGCGGGTCGTCCCAGCCCTCGACATATTTCTCTTTCACCAGCTCCAGCAGCTTGCGCTTGCTGGTCACCGTGTTGCCCAGCGTG
>CAZJUL010000125.1:0-7765 GCA_964549095.1 uncultured Elusimicrobiaceae bacterium | reverse complement strand
CGGTGCCCGTGCACCTCTATCTTGCGCGCGGCTTCTTCCGCGCCCGCGGCGGAGATACAGGCTGTCAGCAGCAGCAGGAAAAGTTTTTTCATATATCCTCCCCGGGCTTGCTCAGCCCGCCATCTTGTGATGCGTCTTCCAGGTCGTCGCGAAGATGGCCGTGGCTATTACGCAGGCGGCCAGCAGCAGCGCGAAGCCGCCGTCCCAGCCCCACCGGTCCACCACCCGCCCCACGCCGACCTCCGCTATGACCGCGCCGAACATGTAGCCGAAAAAGCCCGTGAAGCCGGCAGCCGTCCCGGCCGCTTTTTTGGGCACCAGGTCCACCGCGCTGACGCCTATCAGCATCACCGGCCCGTAGATCAGGAACCCTATCGCGAAAAGGGCCAGCGAATCCACCAGGAACCGCCCCGGCGGATTCTGCCAGTAGATCCAGACGAAGACTGTCACCAGCGCCATGTAAAGGAAAGAGACCGGGCCCCTGCGCCCGCCGAACCAGCGGTCGCTGGCCCAGCCGGCCAGCAGCGTGCCGGGGATGCCGGCTATCTCGTAGACGAAGAACTGCCAGCGGGCGGTGTCGGCCGGGCAGGCCTTCACCGCCGTCAGGTAGGTGGGCGCCCAGTCCAGCACGCCGTAGCGCACCACATAAACGAAGACGTTGGCTATGGCTATCAGCCAGAGGGCCTTGTTGTTCAGCACGAAGTTCACGAAGATCTCTTTGGCGCCCAGCTCCCTTTCCGGGTCGTCCACGCCGGTGTCCGGGTGGTCGTCCTTGTGGTCCTCGATGGAGGGCAGGCCGCAGGACTGCGGCGTGTCGCGCAGGAAAACCAGTATGGCCAGCCCCGCGGCTATGGCTATCAGCGCCGGCGCGTAAAAGATCACGTGGAAGGTCAGACCTTTTCCCAGCGAGGCGCCCAGGGCCAGAAAGCCCGCCAGCGCCAGCGCCCAGTTCACCGCCGGGCCAACAAGCCCGCCGCCGACATTGTGCGCCAGGTTCCAGGTGGCGAACATCGTTCCGCGCTCCCGGTCGGAGAACCAGTGCGTGAGCGTGCGCGCGCAGGGCGCCCAGCCCATGCCCTGCGCCCAGCCGTTGACGAACCACAGCACGAACATCAGCGCCAGCGAGCCGGAAAAAGCCGGGAACAGCAGGTTCACCAGCCCCGAGGCTATGAGGCCCGTGGCCATGAAGTAGCGCGGGTTCGACCGGTCCGAGACGTTCCCCATCACGAACTTGCTCAGGCCGTAGGCGATGGAAAGCCCGGTGGCTATCAGGCCCACGTCGCCCTTGGTGAAGCCGTAATCGTTTATAAGGTAGGGCTTGGCCAGCGAGAAGTTCTTGCGCACGAAATAAAAAGCGGCGTAGCCGGCGAAGATGGTCAGCATCATCCGCCAGCGCAGCCGCGTATAGGCGGGGCCGACCTTGTCTTTTGGGAGCGGCTCGGAGAAAGCCGCGGGCTTGTACAGCGCCAGGAACCTGTTTAACATGGGTTTTCCATTTAGGAAATATCTCTAACTGCCTGAATGGTCACCTTGCCGCGAATGCCGCCGTTCAATAGATCCGCGCCCAGACAGCTTTCAGGTATTCGCCTTCGGGATAGTCGCCCGCTACCGGGTGGTCAGCGCCTGCGCCTGAGCGCTTGAAGATCTGCGCGCGCCTGCCGGCGTTCCCGGCTGCGGCGCGCACCAGCTGGTAAAAATCGTCCATCGACACCAGTCCGCTGCAGGAGCAGGTGACGAAGATCCCCCCTTTCTCCACCAGCGACAGCGCCAGCCGGTTGAAGTCCCGGTATTTGAAGATGCCGCGCTCCTGGTCCTCGCGGGAGGCCACCAGCTTGTAGGGGTCCAGTACCACCAGGCCGTACCGCTTGCTGTTCTCGGCCATCTGCCTCATATAAGGAAAGGCGTCGGAGCAGACTGCGTCTATCTTCACGCCGTTAATGTTGGCGTTGCGCTTGGAAAGAGAGGACGCTTCCGGGTCCAGCTCCACGCAGGTAACATCCGCCGCACCGCCGAGCTTGGCGGCGTAGAGGCCGAAGCCGCCGGTATAGGCGCAGATGTCCAGCATGCTCCTGCCGCCGGCAAATGTGGAGGCGTAAAGCCGGTTGTCGCGCTGGTCGCAGAAGAACCCGGTCTTGTGCCCGCCGGCGAGGTCCACCTCGAACAGCACGCCGTTCTCCTTCACCCGCGTTTTCTGCACCGCCGCCTTGGAGGGCTTGATATTGAAGCCTTCCATCGTTTCGGTGTAGGTGCTGGCCCGGTGATGGAAAATAGCGTCGGGGAAATGCTCGCGGAAGGCCGTCTCCAGGAAGGAGGCCAGCCGGTACATGGCGTAGGAATAGAATTCCAGGACGATGTGCTTGCCGTAGCGGTCCACCACCAGGCCGGGCAGGCCGTCGCCGTAGTCGTGCACCAGGCGGCAGGCGTCGGTGACGGCGTCGAGCTTGAGCACGTCGCGCCTGAAGCCCACGGCGCGCGCAACGCGCTCTTTTATGAAGGCGGTCAGGTCGAAAGTGTCGGGGTTCTCGCGGGTGAAGATGCGCAGCGCTATCTGGCTGCGCGGATTGTAAAGCCCCACGCCGTAGGGCCTGCCTGCTTTGTCGTAGACGGCGGCTATGCCGCCGGCTATGGCGCCCTCTTCCGCCGCGTCTATCATCCGCCTGAAAGCGTTGGGGCCGGCGGGGGCGTGCGAGAGCCTGACTTTAAAGAGCGGTTTCTTCATATGAATAAAATAGCAATTATCCCGCCGCGGCGAAAGCCCGATCTATCTGCCGGCTTTCAGCGCCTCCAGGTCCCGCGCCAGTTTCCTGTCTTCCGGGAAGCGCCGCGCGGCCAGAGCGCCGTATTTTGCGGCTTCCTTTTTCCGGCCCAGCTCCCGGTACACGTAGAACAGGTTGCGGTGCTCGCTGCCCGGGTCCGCGTCCAGCCCCGCGGCTTTCTCCATCAGCGCGGCGGCTTCCTTTGCCCTGCCCAGCTGGAACAGCAGCCTGCCGTGATTGTTGAGAAGCAGCGCGGAGTTCGGGTGGATGTCGTTCCCCAGCTTGTAAAACTCCAGCGCGTCGTCGAACTTTCCCAGGCTTTGCAGCGAGAAGGCCGCCGCCGCTATTACCGGGGCATTGAGGCTCTGTGGCGCAAGGCGGGCGGCTTCGCGGAAAGCAGCCAGAGCTTGCGGGTGCCGCCCGGCATCCGAATGGATGGTGGTCAGCTGTCCCCAGGCGGAGGCCTCGGAGAATTTCATATCCAGCGGCAGCGGCGCCATGCAAAGCAATACCAGCGGCGACGCCAGCAGGCAGGGTTTCAGCAGGGCCTGGAACTGCAGACCCCTGGCCGCGGCGGCCAGCCGGTCCAGCGCTCCGCCGGCCAGCGGCAGCAGGAAGATCAGCGCCGGCAGGCGGTACCGGTCGCAGATCCAGAACGGCAGTATCGAAAAGAAGTAAGTCCAGAAAAGGAGCGGCAGCAACCCCGCAGGCTCCCGGAGCCGGCACAGGAAAAGCCCCACGGCGGCCAGGCAGCCGGCGAGGGCGAAGGACGCCAGCGGCAATTTCAGGACGGTGTTGAATTTTTCCTGTATGAACTGCAGGTCGTAATTGTCCGAAAATTCGTAGCTGTTCCAGAAGAACCAGAATTTCTGCAGCATTAGGCCCAGCCAGCGAAAGGGATGTCCGGCCGCGAACCGGATGGCCTGCCGCGTCCAGAAAGAAGAGACCTCGGAGGGTTTAAGCGTACGCCCGGCGGTCTTTTCGGCTATAGCCGTCGATTCCTTTTCCTCCCGCAGCGGGTCGGTGCTTATCCCCAGCGGGTAAGTCCCGAAAGGCGTCGCCTCCGGGTTGTTGCCGATGAACAGGGTGAAGCCGCCGGTATAATTGACTAAGACCAGGTCGCGGCTGGCGGCGTAATTGTGCAGGGTGGCTGGCAGCACCGGGAGCAGCAGGCCGAGGGCCAGCGGCGCAACGGCCACTTTCAGGAAGCCGCGCCTGCCTGCCGGGGAACGCTGCCCCCGGGCGCGCAGCCAGAGCCACAAGAGGGCCGCCGGCGCCAGCAGCACAGCGTTCGGGCGAAGGAGGAGGCACCAACCCGCGGCCAGCCCGCAAAGGAAAAGCCGCCGGAAACTCCCTTTTTCCCCCGCGCGCAGCAGGGCTATAAGGAAAAGCGCCAGCGCGAACAGCACGAAGGTTTCTTTGGTCAGCAGGGCCGCGTTGAATATGAAAGGCCTGTATAGGGCCGCCAGCAGGCCGGCCGCCAGGCCGGCGCGCGCGCCGAAGCAGAGCTCTCCCGCGCGCATTATCAGCACGCAGGTGAACGAATCGACGGCGGCCTGCACCCACAGTACGCCCTGCGGGTTATGGCCGAAGAGCTTGTAAAAGCCGGCCAGGAAGTAAGGATAGAACGGCGATTGGTAGAAGGCCGTGTCCCTGATAAGGTGCCCGTTCAGAATGTCCAGCGCCCACCTGTCGCAGGCCCAGGCGTCCACGGCCAGAGAATCTATATAAGGAAGGTGCGCCCACTGCGCCACAAAGACCGCGCGCAGGGCCAGCGCCGCGAAGAACACCGCCGCGGCCCGTCGCCAGGAAAATTCCGCGCCCGCTCCGTCCTCCGTTCCGCTCATCATCCCTGTATTATATCCTTATGTCCCCCGCCCCGGCAAAACCAAATGTAATGGGGACGCTGATGACTAAATGACTAACGCCCTTTAGTCATTTAATCATCTACGTCCCCTTTTTTATCGGGCAGGATTTTTTGATATTATACCTTTCATGGGCATCCGGGGCAAAAAATTCTGGCTGATTTTCCTGCCGTTACCTGTTCTACTGAATTGTGCTTCGCACCAACGATAACCGTCATTATGTTTCCTACGTATTGAATGTTCACTATTAGTCAATGTTCACTTATAAGTGAACATTACTTGATCCCCCCGCCCGGCCGCCGCGCTGCGGCTGAAATCGGGCTCTTGACAGGGACCGCCGCTGCTGATATCATTGTTACTGAGGCGGCGGTAAGCCGCCTTCCAGGGAGAACATATGAAAACCAGGTTCGCCGCGCTGCTGTCGTTCCTGCTGCTGTCCGCCATCTTCTTCATTTCGGGCCGGGGCGAGTCGAAGGCCCGTCCGTCCGACCTGCGGGATGCTCCCGGAGACAAGTCGGCGCTGGATTCCCTCGGTACTAAGAAAGGTTCCGGCCCGATAAGCGCCGACGACATAGACGCCCGTTTCGCCCCCCCGGCGGAGCAGCCGCAGAGCGCCGCCGTGCCGGCTTCGGGTACGGCGCCTGCGCACGGGCCCACCCCTGAGCAGGCAAGGGAGATGTTGCAGCACAATAAGGGGCTTTTCAAGACTTTCTCCAAGTCCCCCGGGGCGGACCGGCCCGTGAAGGTGAAGTTCCGCCCGTTCGCCGACTATGAAAAGACCGGCTTCCTTATAATGAGCTCGCTTTTCACCTTTAATTCGCAGCATGCCAAGCTGGAAATGGCCAAGATACTCCCGCCCGAGGCGACGCTGGTCATCTTCACGGATACCCCGACCCAGCAGGAGAAGCAGGCCATACTCGGGGTGTACGGGGCCGTGCTGCCCGCCGAGCGCATCAAGGTGGTCACCCTGCCCGGCGCCGACGGCGGCTTCTGGGCGCGGGACGGCATACCCGTGCCGATGTTCGGCGAGGGCGGCAGGCTTACCGTCATAGACGCGGCCTACTACCACAGGTTCGAGGCCGACAAAGAAGTGAGCCAGCTCTTCAACGCCGCGCTGGAGAAGCACAAGTATTATTTCGAAGGCGGGAATTTCCAGGCCAGCCGGAACGGCGACTGCGTCATAGTGAACAACGACCGCCACGCCCAGATACCCGACCAGGTGTTCTCCGCCTATTACGGCTGCAAGCAGCTTATCAGGCTGCCTTTCGTTGACGGCATCGGGCACGTGGACGAGCGGGTGCGCTTCATAAACGACACCACGCTGGTCACCGACACGCCGGCTTATAAGGACATACTGACGGGTAAAGGGTTCACCGTCCACATGCTGCCGCGGCCTAAGGCCGCCTTCGGCACCTATGTCAATTCCCTGATCATGGACGGCAAGGTGGTCATCCCGGTCTTCGGCGAAAGCACGGACGCGCAGGCGCTGGCGGTCTACGAAGGCCTCGGCCTGAAAGCCTTCGGCGGAGATTCCTCCACGCTTTCCCCGAAAGGCCAGGGCTCGGTGCACTGCATCACGATGACCTATCCCAAGGTGCCGGTCGCGGAGCTGTTGAAGTCCATCAAGGCGAAGGAGTTCTAGAAAGCGACGGCCGGACGCGCGCGGGGCCGGAGCAGCCGCAAGGCGCTCCGGCCCCGTTGCCATTGATCCCCGCGCCCGTTAAAGCGTATGAACGGCGCCAGGCGCCGGAAAGAAAAAGCCCGCTATCGCGGGCTTTTCCATTTCTGTCCGGCAGCCGGTCCCTGTCCTTTAAAACAGGGGGTAATGGGGACGCGGTTAAAACGCTGTCCAGGGCCGCCCCCCGGTTTTTGTCCCTTTACTGTGGGTGCAGTTGATCACCAGCTTCCCCCAATCCTTGTCGCCAGGCGTATTTACATAAGCCCAGCCGCCGGTGTCCGAGAATTTCTCCGCCCTGAAATTTACGCCGGACACATATTGGATGTCCGTTACTTCTTTATGCTGCGCGGTATAAGGGTAGGGGATCTTGGCGCGGCCATTGAACTTCATCGCGCGGAGGTCCGCGGGGAACTTTCCTCCGTTAGCGTCGGCATAGGCCGTGACGGCGGACCGTAAGGAAGCCAGGTCTTTAAGCGTATGCCTGTCGGAGGGCATCAGCAGCACAGCGCCGGCGCACATCCCGCCGACGGAAGAGTACAGGAGAAGGAACAGGTAGGGACCTATGATCTTCTCCCCGAACGAGCCTTCGGGATTCCCGGTTTCAAAGCCGTACGCCGCCCGGAACTGCGCGCTGAAGCGTTCGCCCGCGTTCCTGGCGAACGGGCGGGCCAGATAAATAAAAAGCGCGACAAAACCGGCCGCGGCGAACTGCCAGCCTGCGAACCCCGTAATATAAATAACGAGTACAACCCCCAGCACCGACGCAAGCAGCATGAACAGGGCGAAGAACGCGACAGGCAGCCATATTGCCAGCGAGAAACCGGCCGCCGCCCGGTCGATAAGGGGTTTCTTGTCCTTGTCCATATTGTAGTCGCTGAAAACCCGCCAACTGCCGCCGACTTGCCGGATTTTTTTATGTTATCCCTTTCACTGTACGTTTCCTGCGTGTTTATTTAAGCCGGATCTCTTCCCTGGTCAGGCGGCGGAACTGTCCAGGTTGCAGCACGCCCAATTGGAGAGGCCCGAAAGCCACGCGTTTAAGATGGGTGACTTCATGTCCAAGGGCTTTAAAAAGCCGGCGCAGCTCGCGGTTCTTTCCCTCGGTAAGTTCCACGGTCAAATGGGATTCCCGGCGGCTGGCCTTGCGCAAGACGACGCCGGCCGGCTTCAGCAGCTCACCCTCGTCCATTACGCCCGCTAAAGCTTGGCCGACTTTTTCGGCGGTAAATTCGCCGGTGACGGTCACGATATAAGTGCGCGGCACGGCGTTGGCCGGGTCCGTCAGCCAGGCGGAGAGCTGAGTATCGTTGGTCAGGATCAGCAGCCCGGTGGTCGCCATGTCCAGGCGGCCCACGGGGTGCAGGGTCCTGAATTCCGCCGGCAGCAGGTCGAATACCGTGCGGCGCCCTTTTTCGTCGCTGGCGGTGGTGACCACGGACCCGGGCTTGTTCAGCATAATGGCAACC